>CAXBBB010000069.1:0-8365 GCA_963973615.1 uncultured Rhodothermales bacterium
GTAGTAGGCCGTATCGATGGCTTCTTGCACGTCGCCTTTCGTTTCGAAGTGCGGCTTGCCCATCTCGCGCGTCATCTCGAACGCGAGTTCGTCTTTCTTCTGCGTCAGCAAGTCGCCGATTTTGCGCAGGATGCTACCGCGTTCGGGAGCGGGGCGTCGGCTCCAGTCGTGGAACGCGGCCCGCGCGGCCTTTGCGGCGGCGTCAACGTCCGAAGCGCCGGACTGAGGAAAGAGGCCGACCAGATCGCTGCGGCGGGCGGGGTTGCGGTTCTCGAACGTGTCGCCCGAATCGGCGTCGCGCCACTGTCCGGCGATGAAGTTCTGATGCTGAGACATGAGCTAGGGGAGAGGTGAATGCAGCCTGCAAGATAGGCCGGTGGTCGCTGTGCGAAAGCGCTTCTTAATCGCTCGCCGTGCCGGGTCACCGTATCTTGTGGGTTCGTCTCAACCCCGTTCTGCCGTGTCCGACTCGCGCCTCTCGCTCCGCGCCCAAACGATTCCGCCCTCAGGCATCCGCCGCTTTTTCGAGATCGCCGCCACGATGGACGACGTGATCTCGCTGGGCATCGGCGAACCCGATTTTGTGACGCCTCAGCCTGCCATTGACGCCGCCATCGGCTCCTTGCAAGCCGGACGGACGGGCTACACGGCTAACGCGGGGCTGGGCGAACTGCGCGACGTCATCGCTGCCGACATCAAAGAGCGCTACGGCGTCAGCTACGATCCGGGCAGCCAGATCATGGTGACTGTCGGCGCGTCTGAGGCGATCTTGTTGGCCATGCTGGCAACGATCTCGCCGGGCGACGAAGTCTTGATTCCCGAACCGTGCTTCGTCAGCTATGCCCCGGCGGTGCAGATGGCGGGCGGCAACGTCGTCTACGTGCCGACATCGGTCGAAAACGACTTCCAGGTGACGGCGGCCGACATCGAGGCCCGCATCACCCCCAACACGAAGATGCTCTTTTTGGGGTATCCCAACAACCCAACGGGCGCTGTCCTGCGCCGGGAAACGCTCGAAGAGATCGCCGAAGTCGTCGTCAAGCACGACCTGATCGTGTTGTCGGACGAGATCTACGACCGCTTGGTCTACGGCCACGCCTACGTCGACGGTCACACGTGTCTGCCGTCGATCCCTGCGTTGTACGACCGCACGATTCTGATCAGCGGCTTCTCGAAGAACTACGCCATGACCGGCTGGCGAATTGGCTACGCATGTGCGCCCAAAGACATCTATCGTGCGATGTACGTCATGCACCAGTACGTCGTCATGAGCAGCCCAACGATGGGGCAGGTCGCCGCCCACGCTGCGATGCGCGACTGCCAGGACCAGGTCGAGGCGATGCGGCAGGCCTACGACATCCGCCGCCGTACGCTCGTCGATGGACTACGTGCCGCTGGGCTTCCGACGTTCGAACCCGAAGGGGCGTTCTACGCCTTCCCCGATGTGCGCTCGACCGGGCTCGACCCCGAGACGTTTGTCACCAACCTGCTCAACCAGGAGAAAGTCGCGTGCGTGCCGGGCGACGCGTTCGGGCCCAGCGGTAGCGGCTACATCCGCTGCTCATATGCTAACTCGCTCGAAAACATTCAGGAAGCGGTCCGCCGCATTACGGCATTCGCAGATCGGGCACGCGAAGCGAACAGCGTTGCGGCCTGATTCCTAACTCAAAGTTGTCAACTCTGGGAGAGTTGACAACTTTCCACCTCCACCCATGCGCCTCGCCCTTCTCACCGTCGCCACGCTGCTCGTCCACGTCGTGCTGGGCTGGGCGTGGGCGCTCCTCGTACCCCTGGCTCTGGGCGCCTTTTGGCCGGACGGCGCCGGTTGGCGCGGTGCCCTGGGAGTGGCGCTGAGTTGGGGACTGCTGATGGCATACTACGCGCTGTCGTCCGGCGTGTATTTCGAGCGAGCGGCGGCGACGGTCGCTGCGCTCATCGGTGGGCTTCCCGCACCCGTCGCCCCACTGCTTTCTCTGATTTTCGCCGCCTTGATCGGCTTGTGTGCCGGCACGGTCGGCGCTCAGGCGCGTAGGCTGGCGACCTCTCCCGCATCCCATCCCGCATGAGTACCGAAGACATAGACGACCTCCTCCAGCGCGCGCGCGAACTCGAAGCCCATATCGGCGTGTCGGATAGGCAGGCGCGTATCGACGAGCTGAGTAAGAAACGCCTCGATCCGACCTTTTGGGACAATCCGCAGTCCGCTCAGTTGGTCGAAAAAGAGATCGCAGTCGAAAAGGATTGGGTCGAAGGCTGGAAAGCCATCGCTGAGCGAATGGAGAACGTCGAGACGTTCCAACTGATGGCGGACGAGGAGGAGGAAGACCTCTCGGCCGAGATCGACAAAGAAGCCGTTGCGCTCGAAAAGTTGGTCGAGGGCATGGAGTTCAGAACCATCTTGGGCGGTCCCGACGATAACCGTACGGCGATTCTCACCATCCACCCGGGAGCAGGCGGCACCGAAGCCCAGGACTGGGGCGACATGCTCCTGCGGATGTACACGCGGTGGGCCGAACGCGGCGGCTACAAACCCACGCTTCTCGAATACCAGGAAGGCGAAGGCGCGGGCATCAAGAGCGCGTCGCTGCGGGTCGAAGGGCCGTATGCGTTCGGGTATCTCAAAGGTGAGTCGGGCGTCCACCGGCTGGTACGGATGTCGCCGTTCGACTCGTCCGGCAAGCGCCATACCTCGTTCACGAGCGTGTTCGTGTTTCCCGAGATCGACGACACGATCAACATCGAACTCAATCCGGCTGACCTCGAACTCCAGACCTTCCGCAGCGGCGGAAAAGGAGGGCAGAATGTCAACAAGGTCGAGACGGGCGCACGCTACATCTGGACCGGCCAGCTATCGAACGGGAAGCAAGAGCGCGTCGCGGCCGAGAGCACCGAAGAGCGCAGCCAGTTGCAGAACCGGGAGCGTGCGATGAACATGCTCAAGAGCCGCATCTACTCCCTCGAACGCGACATTCAGGAAGCGGCCAAGAACGCGCAGGAGGCAGGTAAGAAAAAGATCGAGTGGGGCAGCCAGATCCGCAGCTACGTCTTCCAGCCCTACACGATGGTCAACGATCACCGCACCGAAACCAAACTGACCGACGTGCAATCGGTCATGGACGGCGAAATCGACGAGTTCATCAAGGCCTACTTGACCCAGGCGGTCGAGTGAGCGTGCACGCTTCCTCCTCAGTCTGCCATCGGCAGGGTGCAGGCCGCCACGCTAACCCAAGTCTCTACAACGCTGTCATTGCGTGGAGCGCAGCGACGTGGCAATCCCGACAGGTTTGCGTTAGCCTCAGATCGCCACGGCCTTCGTCCTCGCGATGACAGTTGGAAGGTAGGGGAGTTTACGCAACCGTTATTGCAATTTGCAATCATCATTCACACAGTTCCATGCCCGCTGCTCCGACGACTCACCGCTTTGACTTTCTAGTGCTCGGTTCAGGTGTCGCCGGGCTGACGTTTGCGCTTCGGGTAGCGGATACCGGGACGGTCGGCATCGTGACTAAGAAGGAGTCGGTCGAGAGTAACACCAACTGGGCGCAGGGCGGCATCGCCGCGGTGACGGATCCGGGCGATAGTCTCGAGTCGCACATCGAAGACACGCTGGATGCAGGCGCCGGGTTGTGCGATCCGGAGGTCGTGCGTGTCGTCGTGACCGAAGGCCCCGCGCGGCTCCAGGAACTGATTGATCTGGGGGCCGACTTCTCGCGCGATCCCGATGGCGAACTTCACCTAGGTCGCGAGGGGGGACACTCAGCTAACCGTATCGTCCATGCTGCCGATGCGACCGGAGCCGAGGTAGAGCGCAGTTTGCTTGCCGCTATTCGTCGCCACCCGAACATCGAGGTGTTCGAGTACCACTATGCCGTCGAACTCATCACGGAGCACCACCTGGGCCAGACGGTCACGCGGTTGCGTCCCGATACGGCGTGCTACGGTGCCTACGTGCTCGACGAAGAGCGCGACGCGGTCGACGCGTTCCTCGCTCGCACGACCCTCTTGGCTACGGGTGGATCCGGACAGGTTTACGCCCACACGACCAACCCCGACGTGGCGACGGGCGATGGACTGGCGATGGCGTATCGCGCCAAAGCGCACGTGGCCAATATGGAGTTCGTCCAGTTCCATCCTACCAGCCTGTTTCATCCGGACGCCGATAGCTTCCTCATCTCCGAGGCCGTTCGCGGCGAAGGCGGGATCCTGACCAATCTCGCGGGTGAGCGCTTCATGTTCGAGTACGACGAAAGAGGAGAACTCGCCCCCCGCGACATCGTCGCCCGTGCCATCGACGACCAAATCAAACGCCGGGGCGACAAACACGTCTGGCTCGATATCAGTCACATCGGCGAGGAGGCCATCGAACACCATTTCCCGATGATTCGGGCGCGCTGCCTCGACTTTGGCATCGATATCGCGCGCGAGCCGATCCCCGTTGTCCCTGCGGCACACTACCAGTGCGGCGGCGTCGTCACCGATCTGGACGCACGGACTACGATCCGCAACTTGTACGCGAGCGGGGAAGTGGCCTGTACAGGGCTGCACGGTGCCAACCGGCTAGCCAGTAACAGCCTGCTCGAAGCGATGGTGTTCAGCTACCGCGCGGCCCGTCACGCCCTGGCCCATCGACCCGGCTGGAGCGAAGATCACGACGCCGTTCCGATGTGGGACACGGGCGGCACCTCTCAGGAGCGCGAGTGGGTGCTTGTGGCACACAACCGGGAAGAGTTGCAACGGCTGATGAGTGACCTGGTGGGCATCGTGCGCTCGGACCTGCGCCTGCAACGCGCACTGCGCCGGACCCGACTGCTCTACGAAGAGACTGAAGACTTCTACAGGCGTACCCGCGTAAGCGTCGGCGCCTGCGAACTGCGCAACCTGATCGCCACGGCCTATCTGATCGTCACGTCTGCTCTGATGCGGCGCGAGAGTCGAGGACTGCATTTTACGCTCGACTACCCCGATCGCAAAGAATCGGAGCGTCGGCCCACTGTGATTTAGCGACTTAGGCTTAGGCCCTCGTATCGGACGACTGTACGTGTCCCCGCCCACCTTTGGACGGCGTTAGTTTACAGCTTCACCACGAGCAGTTTGTGCCCCGTCTTCACGTTTACATCGTACTGATCACTCTCAGCCTGTTGGGGCAGAGAAGCCGTGCGCAGGTCGAAGTGGCACCTGGCGTCGTTCACGATAGCTGGAGCACAGCCGAGGGACTACCCGTCAATACGATCAATGGGATCGCCCAGACGCCCGACGGATACCTGTGGCTGGCGACGTTTGATGGCTTGGTACGGTTCGATGGAGTGGGGTTTACGGTATTCACAAGCCGGACCACACCTGTTCTGGTCAGCAACCGCATCAACGACGTCGCCGTCGATACGGACGGTACGCTTTGGGCGATCCTCGACGAGGGAGGGGGCATCATCCGCTATCGGGAGGGGCGGTTCGAGCGGGTTGCGGTCGGAGACGGGCGACCGACGAACCTGAGCAAATTCTACCTTCAGTCCGGTCACCTCCGCATCGCAGGGCGATTCGGCACGTGGGAGATCGACGACGGGGACGTCCATCCCGTATGGTATTTGGGGCAGCGGACCGACATGGTTCGCGCGACTGAGGGGCCCCTCGGGGAGCGATGGGTGCAGCAGGGCGAAGGCAGAGCACTCCTTCGCATTCTAGGCGACGACACCCTACGGTTCGGGCCCGATGTTCTGGCGAATGTGATGCACGTCTACCCCGACCCTTCACAGCCTGGGGTTGCTTGGATCAACTCGACCGAGGGCAACTTCCGCTTCGCGAACGGGAAAATGGAACTGGTCGAACGCGTCGATAGGGAGACATTTAAAGAGGGGCGCTATTTCCGTGATCAGAGCGGTGCGCTGCTGCTGGGCACGGACGGCGCTCTGTACCGAGCCGACGATGTAACAGGCCGTGCGCGCAGCAATCTTATGTTGCGAGAGTCTTCTAGTGGGGAGTGGTGGAACTTCGAGTGGAAAAGCATGGCTGCTTTAGGAGCGGACGAATGGATCGTAGGAGGTAGTACAGTTCTGCTAGACGGTCGCGTGGTGTTATCGCTACTCTCAGATGCCGAGTACGTCACCTCGTCACTGCTCGACACCGAAGGCAATCTGTGGGTCGGAACGGTCCGAGAGGGGCTGCACCGGCTGCGTCCTTCCCTGTTCGCGACGTACGCGACGGAGGAAGGGTTGCTCAGTTCGAATGTATATGCGATAGTCGAGGCGCCGGATCGGGCGATGTGGTTTGGCACGTTGGGGGGCGGCGTTTCTCGGCTATCCGACGGTATCATCCGTTCGTGGCAACGTCCCGATGTGCCCCTGATCGTCTATGACCTCTTGGCATTGCAAACGGGCGAATTGCTCGCTGGCGGCGGCGGCTTGGCACGTACATCCAGTTTCCGTGCCCCCAACTTTGCCGGATTTGAAGCGGGGTTCGGTCCGGAAAAAATCTCACCCGGCATCCGAGCGATGCACCAGTCCACCGACGGGTGCGTCTGGTTCGGTTCAGAAATCGGACTCTACCGCTCGTGCGGAGACGAGCGGGTCCGTCTTACGGGAAGCAGCGTTCCTCAGCATGCCGTACGCAGCTTTTTGCCCACTCGGGATGGGGCACTCTGGATGGCTACTGCCGGCGGCGGACTTTACGTGTACACAAACGGCACCTTCCGTTCGATCACAACAGCAGACGGTCTCTCGAGCGACCGAGTCCGTGCACTCTACGAGGACGACGAGGGCATTGTGTGGGTGGCCACTGAGGATGCCGGACTGAACCGATTGGTTCGCGGTTCGGACGGAAGCCCAGATCAGGTGACAGTCATTGGTCGGCGCGATGGCTTGTTTGACGACGCGCTGCATTCCATTCTGGACGACGGCATGGGGCGACTGTGGATGAGCACCAACCGAGGCATTTTCTGGGTTCAGCGCAGCGATTTAGAAGCCTTCGCCGAGGGGCGCTCGAATCGTGTCTTTCCGGTCAGTTATGACGAAAGCGCCGGGTTGCGTGATCGAGAAGCCAACGGAGGGTCAGGATCATCGGCCACCCGCGCATCGGACGGGCGATTATGGTTCGCTACTCAAGGGGGAGCTGTCGTCGTCGACCCGCGCCGGGTGTCGGACTCAGGACCGCTCGTACGGAGCGCCATCGAGTCGATCGCGGCAGACACCTTTGCTCTGTCTATCCTCGACGGATTGGATGCTGCCGTTCGTCTACCGATGGGCGCGCGCAGCGTGACGGTCGCCTATACGGGGCTCTACTTCACGCGGCCCCAGGCGCTGCGTTTCCGCTATCGCCTTCGGTCGAGTGGCGAATGGACCGAAGCGGGAGGGCGCCGCGAAGCCATTTTTACCGATTTGAAGCCAGGCGCCTATACGTTTGAGGTGATCGCGTCGGCGTACCCAGGGCGCTGGCCTGAGCGTGGGGAAATGCTGGCATTCGTCGTTCCGGCAGCGTTTTATGAGACGTCGGCTTTTCAGATCATGACGGTGTTGCTGCTCCTATTGGGCGCCGCCGTCCTCGTTCAGCGGCGCGCTATCCTTGCACGGCAGCGAGAGGAAAACCTCAGGAGCCAAGTACAGGCACGCACTGCCGACGTGCGTGAGCAGCAGAAACGCGCCGAAGAGGCGCTTGCAACCGTGGCAGGGCAGGCGCAACGGCTCGAAGAGTTGGACGCCGCCAAAAGCCGATTCTTCGCCAACATCAGCCACGAGTTTCGGACGCCGCTCACGCTAACGCTAGGCCCGCTCGAAGACCTGCGCGACGGTCTGTTCGGTGAGTTACAATCGCTCAGCCCGGAAGCCGACGAACAGGTCCTGCTGGCGCACCGAAATGCTCAGCGCCTGCTTCGGCTTACCAATCAGATGCTCATCCTCTCGCGCCTGTAGTCGGGGGCGCTCGAGATCGAACGCGAGCCGGTAGACCTGCGCGATCTGCTCGGAGGGATCGTCCACGCCTTCTCTCACAGTGCCGAGCGCAAGCGGCTGGCGCTGACGCTCGATGCTCCCGATGTGCCCATCTTCGTAATGGGCGACCCGGATCGGCTGGATGAGGTGTTCGTCAACCTCATCGGAAACGCATTCAAGTTCACCCCCGAGGGAGGAGCCATCCGCGCCCACCTCTCCTCAGAAGTCGTTGAGGGGCGTCCGGTGTGGACAGCCGAGGTACGCGATACTGGAGTCGGCATCGCGCCCGGGGAATTGGCGCACGTCTTCGAGCGGTTCTATCAGGGCAGCAGACAGGACGACCCCGCTATTCCGGGAACGGGTGTCGGTTTGGCTCTGGCCAGTGAGCTGGTCGCACTCCACGAGGGGACGATCCGGGTCGAGAGTATGGAGGGGCAGGGGAGTACGTTCTT
>CAXBBB010000070.1:0-8339 GCA_963973615.1 uncultured Rhodothermales bacterium
CCGGCGGCCGTCGCCGAGCAGTTGGAGCGGGTACGCGCCGAGGTGCTGCTTTACAAAGACCATCCGGCGCTGCTCGCGTGGGGCATCGGCAACGAACTCAATCTGGGGGCGACCAATCCCAAAGTGTGGGACGCCGTAAACGAGATCTCCGAGATGATCCACGAGGTCGACCCGAACCACCTCACGACGACCATGCTCGCGGGCATCGGTCCTGAACTCGCCGACGATCTTCGCGAGCGAGCCCCTGACCTCGACTTTGTCAGCATCCAGATGTACGGCGACATCGAAAACCTCCCGCTCCGTATCGATGAAGCGGGTTTCGACGGCCCCTACCTGGTCACCGAGTGGGGCGCAACCGGACACTGGGAGGTCGAGACGGCGCCGTGGGGCGCTCCCCTGGAGAACATCTCGACCGTCAAGGCCGATCTCTACCGCTCGCGCTACCTCGACGCCATCGCATCCGATACGACGCACGGGCTGGGCTCCTACGTCTTCCTGTGGGGCCAGAAGCAAGAACGGACACCAACCTGGTACGGCATGTTCATGCCTACGGGTGAGAAAACCGAATCGGTAGACGTGATGCAGCACGTATGGATCGGTGAGTGGCCCGACAACCGCGCCCCCCGCATTCAGCCGCCGACTCTGGACGGCCGCCTCGCCGCCGACGGCATCACGCTCCAACCGGGACAAACCGCTCAGGCGTCGATTCAGGCGACGGATCCCGAAGGCGATACCCTACGCTACGTCTGGGAAGTCCGCAACGAGAGCAGCGCCCAGACAGAGGGCGGTGACGACGAATACATACCCCAACTCATAGCAGGTGCCGTCACGGGCGACTCATCCGAGACCACCGTTACCGCCCCCAGCGAGCCGGGTGCCTACCGCCTATTTGCCACCATTTACGACGGCCAGAATAACGCCGCACACGCTAACATTCCGTTCTATGTCGAACGCTGACGTCGAAGTATCCGACCTCCCCTCCCCATCAGCCGCTACCGTTCGTATAGGGCACCAGGCGATTCGGGCTAACCGCGGCGAGGTCAGCGGAGCCATCGTCGACATAGGCAGCGAGGCCTTCTACCGAATCGAAAACGTCGACCGCATGCCGCCGTTTTTCGCGACGGTCGTCAGCGCGGGCGAGTTGTGGATGTTCGCGTCGAGTACGGGCGCGCTCACAGCGGGACGCGGTCAGCCCGAACGGGCGCTCTTCCCCTACGAAACCGTTGACAAGATCCACGAGGCCAAGGAGCGAGCCGGAGGGAAAACGCTGCTGCTCGTCGCTCGGCCGGACGGCGCCTTGGCTCTGTGGGAGCCCTTTTCGGAGCGCTATGCAGGGGTCTATTCCATACGGAGATCACTTAGCAAAACCCTGCGCGGCGACAAGCTCCGTTTCGAAGAGACCAACGACGACCTGGGGCTGACGTTTTCAGAAACGTGGGCCATGAGCGAGCGCTTCGGCTTTGTCCGCACGTCAGAACTGACTTCCCAAGGCGGGGCGTCGGTGCGCGTACTCGACGGTATTCAGCACGTAATGCCCTACGGTATTCCGCGTGCGCTCCAGGACACCCGGAGCGTGTTGGCCGACGCCTACAAACAGAACGAGCAGTTACCGTCGGGCCTGGGCGTGTTCGCGCTGAGCGCGCAGCCGGTCGACCGCGCCGAACCCAGCGAAGCACTCAAAGCGACGACCGTCTGGCAGGCCGGGTTGGAGCCGGACGCGATCCTTCTCTGCTCCGAACAACTCAACGACTTTCGACTCGGGAGATCGATCGAGAACGAAACGCTCATCCGCGCGCGGCGCGGCGCTTACTTCATCCACGCACACCTTGAACTGGCACCCGGAGAGGCACGAACGTGGGATTTGGTGGCCGATATAGAGCAAGACGCAACCGATGTAGTCGACCTCGACTGCCAACTGGAAGACGCCAATGCGCTGCGCAACGCCGTTCACGGCGACGTGACCGCGGGAACTGAGCGCCTGCAGCGGCTCGTGGCCCTCGCTGATGGTGAGCAGCAGACCGAGTGCACGCTCGAAGGAGCCCGGCACCGCATGAACGTGCTGTTCAACGTGATGCGCGGCGGCGTGTTTGACGAAGGCTACGCGGTCGATACTGCGGCGCTCAGAGCATTCGTAGCCCAACGCAACGCGCCTCTGGCGCTCGCCCACACGGACTGGTTCGACGCGCTCCCCGAGCGCATGACGCTGCACCAAGTCAGCGACGCCGCACGCAAGGCTCCGCCCCACATCCAACGCCTGGTGGGACAGTACCTGCCGCTCCACTTCAGCCGACGCCACGGCGATCCTAGCCGACCGTGGAATCACTTCTCGATCGACGTGCGCGATGCTGAGGGCGATCTGCTCCACGCCTACGAGGGCAACTGGCGCGACATCTTCCAAAACTGGGAGGCCCTGGGCCGCTCGTTTCCCGAGTACGTCGGCCACATGGTTACCACCTTTCTTAGCGCGTCTACAGCCGATGGCTACAATCCGTATCGCATCACCGACCAGGGAATCGACTGGGAGGTCGTCGAAGCCAGTGATCCGTGGTCGTACATCGGCTACTGGGGGGATCACCAGATCATCTACCTGCTGCGCCTGCTCGTCGTGCTGCGCAACCACGCGCCCGAGCGCCTGAGCGCCCTTCTGCACGAGTGCCAGTTCGCCTATGCCAACGTCCCGTATCGCATCAAGCCGTACGCCGACATACTTCGCGATCCTCAGGACACAATCGTGTTCGACGAGCACGAGGCAGCCCAAATCGACACTCGTGTGGCGGCCATTGGCGCCGACGGCAAGCTGCTCACCGATGGGTCGGGCGATGTTCTACTCGTCTGCCTGGCCGAGAAACTACTCGTCCCGCTCCTGTCCAAGCTGACCAACTTTGTGCCCGGCGGAGGCATTTGGATGAACACGCAACGGCCCGAGTGGAACGATGCCAACAACGCCCTCGTCGGCAACGGACTTTCGGTCGTAACCCTATTCGCCGTCCGGCGCTACCTCACGTTCCTGCACGAACTGCTGAGCGAAGTCGCAACGGTCGATCTATCGCCTGAAATCGTGGAGCTGGTCGACCGGGTCACGAAGGCCCTTACCAGTGAAGCGTTGGCCACGCGACCGTTGACAGGCCAGGAGCGCCGAAAAGTGGTCGACGCGTTGGGTGAGGCCGGAAGCGTCTACCGGCACAGGCTGTACCGCGAGGGTATGGGCGATTCGAGGCGAAAGGTGTCAGGCGACCGGATTCGCGTGTTGCTGAGTTGCGCCCTCGGCGCCGTCGATCAGAGTCTACGTGAAAATAGGCCCGACGACGGGCTGGTCCATAGCTATAACCTGTTGGATATCGCTGATGACGAGATGCACATCTCATCACTCTACCCGATGTTGGAGGGTCAGGTGGCCGCACTCGACTCGGGCGTCCTCTCTCCTACCGAATCGCTTGCGCTGTTCAAGGCGCTCCGTCAGAGCACGCTCTATCGCCCGGATCAGCACAGCTACCTGCTCTACCCCAACCGGCAGCTTCCCGGCTTCCTCCAGAAAAACGTCGTCTCCCCCGAAGCGCTCTCATCGACGCCGCTGCTGACGGATCTGTTGGAAGCGGGCAACACACGCATCGTCCGCCGGGATGCGCGCGGAGCCGTCCACTTCAACGGTACGTTTCGCAACAAGCGCGACGTCGAAGCTGCCCTGGATGCCCTATCCGGCACTCGTCACGCTGACGCCGCAGCGCGGGACCGCAATCGGGTGCTCGCCGCATTCGAAGCCACGTTCGACCACTGTTCCTACACAGGCCGCTCGGGCACGTTTTTCGGCTACGAGGGATTGGGCAGTATCTACTGGCATATGGTCTCTAAACTGGCCCTGGCTCTTCAAGAGACTTACTTCCGCGCTGATGCCCAGTCGTGCGACACGAAGACGCTGCAGGGGCTAGCCGATGCGTATTACGACGTGCGGGCGGGTCTGGGAAGCCACAAGACGCCTGTCGAATACGGAGCCTTTCCCGCTGACGCCTACTCGCATACTCCCGATCACGCGGGCGCCAAGCAGCCCGGAATGACCGGTCAAGTCAAGGAGGATATCCTATGCCGCTGGGGCGAGTTGGGCGTGCGCATCGAAGCGGGCCAGATCGTTCTACGGCCCCACCTCCTCCGCCACAGCGAGTTTCTCAGCACCACCGCCCCGCTCGAATACGTCGGCGTTCACGGTGCTCGCTCCACCCTCGACGTTCCAACCAACGCGCTTGGGTTTACCTACTGCGCTACCCCCGTTCTCTATCGTCGCTCGGATACCTCAGCCGTCCGCATCGTGTGGGCGGACGGAAGCGTAGAGGAGGTCGAAGGCATGACGCTGTCGCTTGAAACGAGCGCCGAGGTATTCGCGCGCACCGGCCGCATCACTCGCATCGAAGCGGATGTGGTGCCCGGACGCACATAGCCAGTCCGAGTGACTAGGCGGTGTGGACATATAGCGAGAGGAAGCGGCTGCGAGGCCGATTGGGGGGCCTGCGAGGCGACCGAAGCAGGCGGGGCCGTAGCCCCGGCGATGCAGGGCAACTCGGCAGGGCGCTCAATCGGACCTCAGAAGCGAGTTGAGTCATATGTCCACACCGCCAAATACCGAGTCCGGCTGCACACTTTCGGATAGTCATTGCGAGGAGCGAAGCATCACGGATGCGAAGCAGCCTGCCCCCGGCTCGATCGGCGACGCGGCAATCTGAGTAGATTACCAAACCTACGTAGCGAAACGAGGCTCTCGGGTTTGGTCTATGGCACACCCGCGAACCACGCTTCCCCTATGGTATTGACGGAGTCTCGGACAGCCCCCCTTACCAGCCTGCGCCAAAGCAGGCTCCGGATGCCCCACTAGCCCCCTACTGCTCTCTCTGGTAGACGCGGACGTAGTCGACTTCCATCGTCTGGGGAAACGGCGTCGTCAGGTCGGGGGCTCCGGGGAGGTTGCCGCCGACGGCTACGTTGAGGGTCATGTGGAACGGATGATTGAACGGCGCTGCCGGATCGTCGCTGCCCGTCGTGAACCAGTCGTCCGAAGTCTGGGTCTGGAACAACACGTTGTTGACGTACCACCGGATCTCGCCTTCTTCCCACTCGGCGGTGAAGACGTAGAAGTCCTGGTCGAACGTACCGCTTCTCAGCCTGAACGGCTCGCCTGAGAACACGTTGGCAGGAAACGGGCCGCCGTAGTGGAGCGTGCCGAAGACCTCATCGGGTTCGCTGCCGATGGCTTCCATGATGTCGATCTCGCCACTCGCTGCCCAACCCCCGTACGTGTCGTTGCTGAAAAACATCCAGATAGCAGGCCAGATGCCCTGCCCTGTGGGCAGCTTGGCCCGGATCTCAAAACGGCCGTAGGTCCAGTCGCCCTTGCCCAGCGTGCGAATGCGGGACGAAGTGTAGGTCGTGTCACCGCCCGATACGTCGCGGCGCGCAGTGATTTTCAGCGTACCGCCGCCGACCGAAAGATTCTCCGTCGTGTAGTTCTGGAACTCGCCGTTGCCCCACCCGCACAGATCGGGGCAGCCGTCCCCCAGTTGCGCCTCCCACTTCGCTGGGTCGAGCGTACTGCCCTCGAACTCGTCCGCCCACACGAGCGACCAGCCGGGCGGGGTAGCGAGCGGATCGGGGATCTCCAGATCGATGCTGTTATCGCAGCCCGAGGCGAAGATCACCAGGAGAGCGACCGGTAGGAAGGCGAGTGGCGAGGTGTACTTCATGGCGGGCTATCGGGAGGCGGTCGTGGGGGGCGTGCCGACGTAAAAAGGAAAGTTGGCCGTCGCAACATTGCCGTCGTCGTCGTAGGCATACACGAACATGCGGTAGGGGCCTTCCTTTCGCGGAGCACGCATGACGAGTGTGCCGTCCTTTTCGCGAATGGTATCGATGCGAATCGCGTCCGGTCGATCTTCGGCGTCTCCACCGGCCCGGATGTCGGTGCTTTCCGGCAGCAGCTCCCACTTATAGCGTAGGTCAGCGCCTTCGGGATCGGTCACCGTAGCCTCGAACGTGAGGCGCTCTCGCTCGTCGGTGGTAAGGCTCGTGTAGCGGTCCCTGCCGTTGGCGGTCAGGGCGGTCAAGGCGGGTGCGCGGTTGTCGGGATAGCTCCCGGTCCAGAGGTACTGCAGTTCGTCGAGCACTTCGGTCTCGTAGCCGCCGGGTGTAAAGATGCCATACCACGTCGGCGTCGTCTCCTGCTTGTCGCCCCATAGGAAGGCGTACGAGCCGATGCCGTGCGTCGTGTCGGCAGCGATTCCACGCTCATAGCGAATGCGGTACATCTGCGCTTTTTCGTGACTCGTCTGTTCGACCGGCACGCCCCAGCTGGTCTTGGGCACCTCCCAGTGGCCGTCCGGCCCCCACTCGGCGATGACGTACGGTCCGTCCCACCCGGCGCGACGCAGTTGGACGCCCACACTGGGCCCCTCGTATCCGTACGAGCGCAACGTGCTCGTCCCGCCGACCAGTTCGCCGTAGGTGTTGATGCCGTACACGTCGATGGCGGGCGCTCGGTCCATGATGAGTTGGACTTCGGCCACGTCCAGCCCGGCCGTGACGTGCATGATCGGGTGGTTAGGGTCCTCCGCCTTGATCGCCTCGGCGATGTCGTTGAGCGCATCCCAAACCTTGAAGTCGGTATAGAACAGGTCGTTCTCATTGCCCAGTCCCCACATCAGGATAGCGGGATGGTCCTTATAAGCGCGCACCACTTCGCGGAATTGTGCGAGTTGGGCGCGGACGGCTTTGGTATCGTTGTAATCGAAGCCCTGCCGCTCCTGCCCAGTCCACAGCCCGAACACGACCGACAGTCCGCGCTCATGCGCGGCGTCGAGTACGCCGATAGCCTCACCGGCACCCCACGTGCGGATCGAGTTGGCTCCGGCCGCTACGGCGCGGTCGAGATACGTCAGCCCGCCGACGCCTCGGATGTAGTACGGCTCGCCGCCGCGCAGGAGCGTCCATGAGCCGTCATCGGACTGACGAAGTTCGACGGGGATCGCTCCGCTAAAGCGTGGGCCGTCCTCAATCACCCCAGACGATGCCGGACGGTCGGTCGTAGAACGGTCCTCCTGAACTTGCGCCTCCGCAGGCAGGACGAGCAGAAAGACGAGGAGAAAAAAGACGGATTTCATAACAAGAGGCGAAAGAGCCAGGTCGGACAGCAGCTACTCGACTTCGACGAGGCGAATATCGTCGATTTGAAGGGCACCAGAGGCGTCGAGGAAAAAGACGAGTTGCTTGATAGCGGTCAGGTCGGCGCCGTTGCGAAACGTGGGCAGATTGCCGACCGTGGCAGGAGCGGCTGCCAGTTCGCGGCCTCCGCCCCGCAGTTCGGAGAACGGAATCGTCACGGTCTGCCAGTCAGTCGTAAACCGGCCCGACGGTGTGTAGCGGGCGTCGAGAATGATCTGTGAGAGTTGCCGATTGTAGTCTTCGAGACCAATGCGAACGGGCACCTGAGTCGACTCGCCCTCGGGCAACCGCACGTCGAATTGAATAGCGGCTCGCTCGGCAACGGGAGTCACGTCAATGGGGTACCACTGATCCCAGCTCACGCCCATCGCGCCCTCATAGCACTGGTCTGGCGTCACGTCCCAGGCGAGATTCAACACATCGGTGCGCTGGCCGGCAACCGTCTTCTCAATGGATTGACAGCCATCGGAGACCAGTCCCCAGCCGTCGTCATTGATAAAGCCGCCGTTGTCGTAGAGGGTGATCGGAAGCGCCGTAGGACTGGGCCGATCGGGGAGCACGATCCAGGGTTCTTGCTCTGGCTCCTCGTAGAAAATCAGTTCGATGTCGTCGATATAGATGCTGCCCGACTGCTGCAATTCGAACATGAGTTGCTTGACGTTCGTGGGGTCGAGGTTCTCGACCGTCAGATCAAATGCCGCCAGTGGAACGGTGACGGTCTGCCACTCTTCGTCGATAAAGGCGCGCTCGAAATAGCGGTTACCGGTGTAGGCGAAGCCCATTCCGCCCGCGTAATCCTCCAGTGTCAGCACAATAGGTAGCCCATACATCTTACCCTCCTTGGAGCGCACCTGCATCCGAATGGCCGCATAGGGCATGACCAGCGAAAGATCCTTTCCGGCCCAGCCGTCCCAGCCAAACCCTAGTCCGGCCCACTCGCATCCTTCGGCCCCCCGGTCCCAACTCACGCCGACAGCACGCCGACCGCTGGCGACGACTTCCTCGGTGACCGCTCCCTGTGTGCAGCGGGCGTCGTCCTGAAACCAGACCGTATCGTCGTTCTGGTCGGAGTAGATCGTCGGCTCGACGGCGAGCGAGATCGTACGCGGTGGCTCGGGGGCAGGCATCGCCTCCATACC
>CAXBBB010000071.1:0-8337 GCA_963973615.1 uncultured Rhodothermales bacterium
GCCCGAACTCGCGGTCCAGGCGCTCCTGGACGATTTCCATGTGGAGCAGCCCCAGAAAGCCGACGCGGAAGCCGAAGCCCAGCGCGGCGCTCGTTTCGGGCTCGTACGTCAGTGCGGCGTCGTTGAGGCGGAGCTTGTCGAGTGAGGCGCGCAGGTCCTCGAACTCATCCGTATTGGTCGGATAGACGCCAGAAAACACCATCGGCTTGACGTCGACGAAGCCGCTGACGGGTTCGCTGGCCGGCCGTTTGGTGTGTGTGATCGTGTCGCCCACCTTGGTGTCGCGTACGTCTTTGACTGATCCGATAACATATCCCACCTCGCCGACCGTGAGCTGATCGACCGGCTGCATCGACATCCGCAGGACGCCGATTTCCTCGGCGTGGTACTGCATCTTGTTCGACATGAACGTGATCGGGTCGCCCTTTTTGAGCGTACCCTGGAAGATGCGCGTGTAAGCGATGGCGCCTCGGTAGGTGTTAAAGACCGAGTCGAAGATGACCGCTTTCAAGGGCGCATCGGGGTCGCCGGTCGGTGGCGGAATGCGCTCTACGATGCGTTCGAGCAGCTTGTCGACCCCCTCGCCGGTTTTGGCCGAGATGTGCAGGATGGACTCGGCCGGATCACCGATCAGGTCCTCAATAGTCTGTGCGACCACATCGGGCCGCGCGCCGGGCAGGTCGACTTTGTTCAAGACGGGAATGATCTCCAAGTCCTGAGCCAGTGCGAGATAGAGGTTCGAAATCGTCTGCGCCTCGATCCCCTGTGCCGCGTCGACAACCAAGATGGCACCCTCGCAGGCTTCGAGCGCGCGCGACACTTCGTAGGTAAAGTCGACGTGCCCAGGCGTATCGATCAGGTTGAAGACGTACTTCTCCCCGTCTGGCGCTTTGTAATCCATCCGGATGGCGTGGCTCTTGATCGTGATACCACGCTCGCGCTCCAGATCCATCGAGTCGAGCACCTGCGCCTGCATGTCGCGCTTCGAGAGCGTGCCCGTCATCTCCAAGAGCCTATCCGCCAGCGTGCTCTTGCCGTGGTCGATGTGGGCGATGATGCAGAAGTTTCTTAAGCGGCTGGCGGTCATATACGGCGGTCGAGTCAGGAAAAAAGTCGGCGGCAGAGGGGTACGTCCGAGCGCGCTACGAATCTAGAATTGGAATCGGTGCCTCAAACGGCCGGTTCCCCTCCTCCCCTTCCGCGCGGTACATAAGAGGCGGAGATTGGGTGTCCGAACGACTATTCTTGTACTACACGCAACCCACCCCGTCCATGCGCGACCTCGCACCCCAACAGTTCGTCGAGTGGAGCTACGCCCTGCAGCGTTCCGATCAGGACGCCTACGCGGACCTCTACGATAAGACGTACGACGCGCTTTACCGATTCGTCTGGTTCATTACACGCAGCAAGCCCGCCACCGAAGACGTCCTTCAAGAACTCTACATCAAACTCTGGTCGATCCGAGAGAAAGCCGATCCCGAGCGCTCGCTAAAAGCCCTGATGTACCAAATGGCGCGCAACTTCGCGCTCAACCATCAGCGCAGCCGAAAACGCCACACGCACGACTCCATCGACGACGAGGACTCCCTTTACGAACCTTCCACCGACTCTACGACCCTAGCTGACCTCGCCGCCGATGATCTAGAAGCCAACATCCACGCATGGATCGAGGAGCTACCGCCTCGCCGCCGCGAAGCGTTTCGCTTAAGCCGGTTTGAGAACCTAAGCCACGAGGAAATCGCCACGGCTATGGGCCTCACGCCCAAGACGGTCAACAACCACATCGTGCTGGCGCTCCAGCAACTCCGTAGTAAACTCAACGCGCTCGATTCCGACGCCTTTTCCTATGTCTGAATTCATTCCCATCCCTGTTCGCGACGCGTTTGACGCGGATATGCGCTCCGACGCCGAACGGCTGTGGCGCTCGCTCCCCGAGCCTATCGCTCCCGCCCCCGATCGCGAGGCCAAAGCACGCAGTTGGGCTACTATTCAGGCTACAATGCAAGCCGGCGACGCCTCAGTACGCCGCACACCGCAGCGTCGCGCCGCTGACCGCGCACCGCGCACTGCGCGCCGCTCGTCCGCTCGTAGGATGCCGATGTGGGCCGGAGCATTCGCTGCCGTCGCTCTGCTGGCCTTTGTAGGTTTCTACTTGATGAATCTGGACGAACCGGCATCGGGCATCTATACCGCTGGGACGACGACTCAAGTTGTTACGCTTCCTGATGGCACCGTCGTCACCCTTGAACCCGGTGCCACACTTACCGAAGGCGATTGGTCTACCACCCGTCCGCTCACGCTCGAGGGTACAGCGTTCTTCGACGTCACACGCGACGAGAGCCGTCCGATGCACATCACGACCCCCAATGCTACCGTTTCTGTACTGGGCACCTCGTTCACCGTCACTTCCGATGCATCTGAAACGTCTGTTCAGGTCGCCTCTGGACGCGTCGCCGTGACGGACGCTCAAGGGCAGAAGGTCGCCGAGTTGCTTCAGGGCGACGCTGCGACCCTGGGAGCAAACGGGCCAATGATCGAACGCGCCGCTCGCTCGTTCGACCTAAATGATGTGCCACTGGCGCAACTGGCCCAGGAAGTCGGGCAGGCCTTCGGTATTGCGATCACGCTGGCGGATAACCTCGAAGACGAGCGCATCACGTTCGCCCAGCGCGACGTCCACACTGCGGAATCGGTCCTCCAAACCGTAGCGGCGACGAAAGACCTAGGCTACCGCGAGACGGCCAACGGCTACGAGTTGTACCGCAAGTGAGGTAGACGGTGAGCAAGCGACAGAGCAGGCGGTTATCTTCGCTGCTAGTTGTTTTTTCGATCTATGCTCGCTCGCTTCTTCGTCGTCTTCGCATGTGCGTTTCTGCTCGCTTTTTCAGCTAGCGCGCAGACGGAGAGGCGGTTCACGCTCGCCGTGCGAGGCGAGGCGCTGGCCCAGGCGCTGACCCAGTTCGCTCGCTACGCAGAGTTGGACCTGGCGTATGACCCTCTACTGGTCGACGGGGTTCGGAGCTACTGCGTAGCCGAACACGTGACGGCAGAGCAGGCGATGACCTGTTTGCTACGAGGGACCGGACTGGACTTCGTGCGGCTCTCAAACGGTGCCTATATCCTCCGCCCTGTTGCTCGAGAGCAGACCCCCGACGCAACGCTGGTAGGGGTTGTCCGCGATGCTCGGAGCAGCTTAGGCCTTGCCGAAGCGTCCGTTTTGCTGCTGGCCCGAACGACACGCGGCGCGGCTACCAATACCGATGGACAGTTCGTCATCACTGGCCTCGCACCTGGCCGGTACAGCGTGCTGGTTTCTTATATCAGCTACCAATCACGCCGCGATACCGTCGATGTGCTACCCGGCGGAAACATGCGATATGAGGCGAACCTGGAGCGCGTCAACTATACCGTGTCGCCCGTCGTCATTGATGGGCTAACGATCTCCATCGTCGCAGACCAACGCGCGTTCGCATCGGTCGACGCCGTCCCTTCGCGCGTGGATTTCAGCGGACTGAGCGGCGTCAGCACCAACCACGCGACAGCGGACGTTCACATCCAGGGCGGCGGGGCAGGCGAACACCAGGTGACGCTCGACGGTGTACCCATTTTCGCGCCGCCGACGTTGACCGGACAAATCGGAGCGTTCAGTCCCCTTGCGGTCGGGCGGATGCGCGTCAAGAAGGCAGGGTTTGGTGTACAACCGAGCAGTAATACGGTCGGCATCATCGAACTGGATCACGACCTGGCATCCCGGCCCGGCCACCAGATCGACACGCAGCTCGACGCCTTGAGCACGAGCCTGCGGCATCGGTACAGTTCGTCGCTCGGCGACGGCGCGTCGGTGCGAACGATGGCGAGTGGTCGCGTTGGCATGTGGTCGCTCTATCGCCAGCCGGGCGCGCGCATGATGCTGAGACAGCAGAACGTCCCCGACGCGCTGATCCAGACGGCGTTCGAGGATCCGCCATTCGTGAACGACGTCAACCCGTTGCTTCTCAGCCAGGACTCGCTGCTCGCGTATCTCGTGCCGGAGAGCCAAATTGAGCGTCGCGAACCTTCTCTCAGTTTTGCAGACCTGAATGCAGCCTTGCGATGGGCTCCTGGACCGCTTCGACATCTGCACGTGTCCGGTTACCTGTCGCAGCGCTCTCTTGAGACAGAAGGGATCACGACGCAGCGTCGTCTCGATAGGTATGAGTGGGCCTCAGGCATGGTGCAAGCCCGGTATACCACATTTGTCGGCGACCGAACGTTCGCCAGTTTCCAAGTGCGTGGCACGTCGCTTGAGCAGAGCCATCGCATACCCGTTTCTGACAGAAATGTCACTAGAGCCGCTGACGATGGCAATTCGATCTCCGAGATAGGCGCCGAGGTTACGGTAGACCACGCATTGGGACGCGGCGCGTACGTTGAGGCTGGGCTGGTGCCCACCTACACTCGTCAGGCGTTCACCCTCTCGACGGCTCGCTTCTCATCGAGCGGGTCCAATCGGCTACGCAACGAAATGAGCAGCACTCGCCTGAGTTCGTACGTCAACGTGCGTGTCCCGTTATCGACTTTTCTGGTGACCGACCTGGGGCTCAGGACGACGTACGTTCCTGCTGGGCGCGCGATGTACTACGAGCCACGCGCCTCGCTGGAACTCGACCTCCCACGGACGCCTCTTGGCCCGGCACGGCTGCGCACGAGTGCGGGACGCTACCTTCAGTTTGTGAGCCAGTACCGCGTCAGCTCTCGCAGCGTGACGACGCTCGCCTCGGCGAGCACGGTCTGGATCTCAGTCGACCCCGACCGCCTGCCTACCGGCGCCTATCACATCGCGGGCGAGTTTGCGTTTCGCCCGGCGCCACAGTGGCGCATCTTCGGCGAAGGCTTTTACAAGTTTCTCGACCGCCTGTACGACATCGATTACTCGGTCCCCCCCGACTCGGGCGGGCTGACTCCCCAAGCCTCGTTTCTCCGTCGTGCACGCGGGTTCGCGCGGGGATACTCGTTGGGCGTCGACCGGACGACTGATCGTATTGCCGCATCGCTCCGGTATGAGTTTAGCCGAACCGTGCGTGGCGAATCCAATTCGTTCGAAGGACGCCGCGACATCGTCGTCCCGTGGAACGAACCAGGCCGCATTCTAGGCCGCATCGACGCACGAATTACCCCTCGCATCAGCGCCGCTGCACGGTGGACGAGTGTCTTTGGGCGCAGCTGGGCGTTTCGCCAATCGTACTACGACTTCATCGCAGGAACCAACGACCAGGTGCTCGGCCCTATTGCAGACTACCGGAGAGAGGCCATTGAGCGGCACGTTCAAGAGTTCAACCTCGAGAATCCTGAGGCGAACCGCTTAGGCTCTCTACACCAACTCGACGTGAGCGCCGCCTACACGCTGCCCTTAGGTCATTCTTCGGTCCAAGTCCGATGTAATGTCCTCAATGTGCTCGGGCGAGCCAACGAAGTGGAGAGGCAGTTCATCGGTAACGGCAGGTACTATAGCGAAAACGCGCTCTACGAACCGGTGACCCGCCACAGCCTGCCCCGGACGTTTGCATGGGCCATTCGGTGGACGATGTTATAGCGATTGATCGTCTCCAGAAACCAGATCCGGCTTGGGTATGAGCGGAGACGGAATCGGGGCGGTACGTTCCATCTCGCGGCGATGGGATTCGATCCGAGCCTGAGCATCTTTGAGGTAGCGTCCGTGAAAGACGACGTAGCCGATGACTCCCGCCACGATAGCCATGTCGGCGACGTTCCAGATCGGAAACAGAGGGGGAAAAGGTACCTCTCCGATCAGTGGGAGATTGACCAGTCCGCCTCCATAGAGATCGATGTGGATGAAATCGACGACCTGCCCCCTGAACAGCCCGCCGTAGCCATAGATGAGCCCATAGCTGACGCGATCCACGATGTTGCCCAACGCGCCGCCCAGAATCATCGCGAGGCTCAGCCGAAACGAGAACAGCGACTCGCGCACGCTCCACAGGTATACACAAATCACGGTCGTCGCTATGAGAGCGAACACCGACGTGAGCCACTGCGGACCGAACGTCAACCCGAACGCTATGCCGGGATTGGTCGTGTAGGTAAACTTGACGAGGTCGCCAACGAGGGAAATCGACTCGTAGAGCCGCATCGTTTGGACGACGATCGTCTTGGTGACCTGGTCGATGAGGAGGACGAGGGCCGTAACCCAGAGAACACGCATAGAGTCGGGCGGCAGGCCGGACGAGAATCAGCAGCAGCCGAACCTCACCCCTGCTGGCGCTTGGCTTCGATGGAAATTTCGGTGTGAGGAACGGCCTTCAAACGCTCCTTACTGATGGGCTTGCCGGTCACTTTGCAGATGCCATAGGTGTGGTTTTCGATGCGTTCGAGAGCGCGATCGAGGTAACCCACGTACTTCTGCTGACGCGCCACCATCAAGTGCAGCTTCTCGCGCTCCATCGCATCCGTCCCGGCGTCGGCCATATGCGAACTGAACGCCGTGTCGTTCTCCGACTGCTCGCGCGCGTTGGCCAGGTGCTCCTTCATCCGCGTGATGTCATCGTTGGCTTCGGCCTTGCGCTTCTCGATCAGCTTTTTGAAAAACTCCAGGTCTTCGGTTTCGAGCGGTGTGTCACCCGGCTTGATCTCGACTTCGGTCGTTCCGGCGGCTACGGCTTCCAGATCGGGATCGTCGTGGAGCGGTACCTGGACGATGTCACCCGACAGGCGGTCGGCGGGGTTGTCGGTTTCGGTAATCGGTTTGGCGGGAGTGGGATCGTTGGCCATGTCTGAAAAAGCGTAGGGAGGAAAAACAGCAACGGACGCCCGGAAGCGCCCGAAGTCTCTACCGATGCCGGGCTAGTGCGACGTGCAGCGTGTGATCGCCTAGGGCGAACGTCTGCTGCGCGCGGCTGTCGGCGCCTGCTAGGGCACCATCCAGCTCGGCGGAAGAGACGAGTTCGAACGTGAGCGCTAGCACCTCGTTCCGAATGGAGGCCGAGTGAAGTCCGATAGCAGTCGCCAACGCTCCTTCGGCGACGTACCGCACGTCGATGCGGTCGGACACGTCCAGCCCCGCTTCCTTGCGCAGATTCTGAATGCGGTTGACCGTCTCGCGCGCCAGTCCTTCGGCAACTAACTCGGGCGTGAGCGCTGTGTCCAAGGCAACCGTCACGCCGCCTTCGCTCGCGACGAGCCAGCCCTCGACCCCTTCGCTCGTCACGTTCAGATCGCCCTCATCGAGTACCAGCATTCCACCGTCAAAGTCGAGCGTAACGCTGCCGCTTGCGACGTACTCATCGACCTCGCCCTCGGTCATCTGCCCGATCCGTGAGGCGGCGTTTTTCATGCCTTTGCCCAGCTTCTTACCCAACACGCGAAAGTTGGGCGCGACGGATCGCGTCACGAAATCGCTCGCTGCATCGATGTATTCGATGGCTTTGACGTTGACCTCGTCCAAGATCACGCCACGCACGGCTTCGACATCGGATTGGGCCGCATCGGGTCCGACGACGACGAGCAGACGGCTCAGCGGTTGCCGTACCCCTTGCGCCGCTTCGTTGCGGAGCCGCAGCGTGAGCGAGGAAATCGTGCGCGCCAGTTCCATCCGGCGTTCCAGATCGAGATCACGTGCCGCCTGGTCTGCTTCGGGAAAGCGGCTCAGGTGGACCGAATCGGGCACCTCGCCCGGTACGACCGCAGTCAACTTGCGATACAGCTCGTCGGCAAAGAACGGGGCGATCGGGCTGATGACGTGCGCCAGCCCGAGCAGGCACGCGTGGACCGTGTGGTACGCAGCGAGTTTGTCGGCATCGGACTCCCCTTTCCAGAATCGACGCCGGCTGCGGCGCAGGTACCAGTTGGACAGGTCGTCGGCGAACGTCTCAGCGGCGCGGGCAGCACGCGTCGGGTTGTAATCCGCAAGAGCTGCGTCGGCGTCGGCGTACAACCCATGCAGGCGGCTGACGATCCAGCGGTCGAGTTCGGGACGCTGGGCGAGGTCGGGCGCATTCGACCAGTCGGGCGCGTCTAGGGCGGCGTAGGTCGACAAGAAGGAGTAGACGTTTTCGAGCGTTCCGAAGAACTTGCTCCGCGTCTCTTGCAGGCCTTTTTCGTCGAAGCGCAGATTTTCCCACGGCGGCGCATTGCTCATCATGTACCAGCGCACCACATCGGCTCCGTACGCGTCGAGGGTGTCCCACGGGTCGACGGTGTTGCCCTTTGATTTGGACATCTTCTCGCCCTTGGCGTCGAGGAGGAGACCGTTGACGACGACGTTTTTGTACGCCACGCTGTCTTCGAGCAGGACGGCGATAGCGTGGAGCGTGTAGAACCACCCGCGCGTTTGATCGACGC
>CAXBBB010000072.1:0-8314 GCA_963973615.1 uncultured Rhodothermales bacterium
ACTACGGCAGGCGGGTCCTCCACCGAGCCATCACTGTCGCCGCTGACTCCCAGGTCGATGTATTTGCCGTACGGGCGGGTACCCAGGAGCTCAACTAAGTCACGGGGTCCGAGGACTTCTTTTTCGAGTAGCGCTTGAGCCATCCGCTCGAGCAGTTCGCTCTTTTCTTCGAGCAACGCGCGCGCTTTGACGCGTACATCGTCGATGAGCAACTTGACTTCTTCGTCGATTGCTCTGGCTGTATCGTCCGAATACGGCTTGTCGAACGACATACTCTCGCTCCTCTTGCGCATGTTGAAGCTGACGTAGCCGATCCGCTCGCTCATGCCATAGTCGACGACCATCGCGTAGGCCATTGCCGTGATGCGCTCCAGATCGTTTTGCGCGCCCGTCGTGATGCGGCCAAAGATGATTTCTTCGGCGACGCGTCCGCCCATCATCATCACCATCCGGTCGACCAGCGCCTCTTTGCTGTAGAGATAGCGCTCGTCGGGGAGAGACTGGGCATAGCCTAGCGCCGCCAATCCACGCGGGACGATCGACACTTTCACGACCGGATCGGTGTGGTTCAAGAACCAGCCCGTGATGGCGTGACCTGCCTCGTGGTAGGCAACGATCTTGCGCTCTTCGGGACTGATGAGCTTGTTCTTCTTTTCGAGCCCACCGATGACACGGTCGATAGCCTGCTCGAAGTCGACCATCTCGATCTTGTCCTTGTCGAGGCGAGCAGCGAGCAGGGCAGCTTCGTTGCAGACGTTGGCGATCTCGGCTCCGGCAAAACCCGGCGTCTGACTGGCAAGCACGCTCATACTCACGTCCGACGCGATGAGCAACTCACGCGTGTGGACCTTGAAGATCATTTCGCGTTCGATCCGGTCCGGCTTGTCGATCATAATCTGCCGATCAAAACGACCCGGGCGCATCAATGCGGTATCGAGCACGTCTGGACGGTTCGTGGCCGCCATCAGGATGACACCCTTATCGGTGTTGAAGCCGTCCATCTCGACGAGCAACTGGTTGAGCGTGTTTTCGCGCTCGTCGTTGCTACCCGCCATCGCGCCCTTGCCTCGGCTGCGTCCGATCGCGTCAATCTCGTCGATGAACACGATGCACGGTGCTTTCTCCTTGGCCTGTTTGAACAGATCGCGGACGCGGCTAGCACCGACACCGACGAACATCTCGACGAAGTCCGATCCGGCGAGCGAGAAGAACGGCACGCCTGCTTCTCCGGCGACGGCTTTTGCGAGCAGCGTCTTACCCGTTCCCGGCGGTCCGACGAGCAGCACACCTTTGGGCAACTTGCCTCCAAGTCGGGTGAACTTCTTCGGGTTCTTGAGAAAGTCGACGACCTCGACGACTTCGCCCTTGGCTTCGGTCAGTCCAGCGACATCTTTGAACGTCGTCTTGAGATCGGTTTGCGCATCGTAGAGCGATGCCTTGTTCTTGCCGATCTGGAGCACCTGCGAGCCGGGGTTCATCCGGCGCAGCATGAACACCCAGAAGACGACCAGCAGTCCGATGGGGATCAGCCAGAAGAGTAGGCCGCCCAGGATGTTTTCCTGCATGTCAGCGCTGTACTCAACCGACGGGAGCTGGCCAGCTTCGGCTTCCTGATTGTACGCCTCCACGAACGTCGTCAGATCGTGATCGGACGGCTTGGTCGACTCGAATGCGCCCGGCTCTACAGGCTGCGTCTGGAAGAGCGTTTGCCGTGGCGCTGCGACTTCGACGGCGCCCGACGAAACGGCTTCCTCGGTATACTGCCCTTCGATGCGGACGTTATTGACGACCTGAATCTGCTCGACGTATCCCTGCTCAATCTGAGCCAAGAACTCGCTGTACGGTACGTCCACGTCCGGCTGGGAGCCGAAGAACGAGAACACGTGCAGGATGCCCGCAAACAGGGCAATCAAGATGATGAAGTTGAGCAGACGCGGCGTCCCGGGAGCTTTGGGGAGGCGGCCTTTGCGGGGCTTCTTATCGGGCTGAGGGGTCTTCTCCTCTTCGGCCATGAGATTGGATGTGGGCGCCCCGCGAAGTGGAAAAATGGTAGCGGCTGCGGTCGGGGCAGTGTCCCGTCTAGACGGGACGGCAGACGCCGGAGCCGAACAGGAGCCGCGCGGTCATGTTCCTATGACGGCTTCGCGCGGAGTTCGGCTCGTTGGTTTACAACGGATCGCGATTCAGGTTACGCGTCGGTCAAAAATGCGCAATCCATTAGGAATGCAGAACGTGAGCACGACGCTGCCACGAGACCCTTTGTATCTCAGCCTACTACTGCCGCTCGTCAAAGAGCAATTCGTCGCTCGACGCAGCAGGCTCATCCTGCACAGGCGGCGCTTCGGCAGCAGCACGGGCATCCTCGCGCTGCTGCACCAGTTCGGTGACGGCAGTGACAATGCGAGTGGAACGGTCAGCATAGGGCGTGCCTGGGTACGTCTGCGCGATGAAGCGGTACAGGTCGAGTAGCGAGAGCACCGGCTCAGGCAGCGGGACTTCTTCGTTTTCGGCACTTGGTTCGATTTCTGAGAGCACCTCCTCTGACTCCGCTTCCTCCGACACCGTCTGGGCATCGACCTCCTCATCCGGCACGATAGATTCCTCATCGGGCTCGGCCTGGCGGGGCTCAACCCTTGGTTCGTCGTCCGGCTCTGGCTCCTCGGTAGAACGCGGATCTCCCTTCCCCGGCATCCGCATAGATGCGGGCTGACGTGCCTGGGCTTCCTCTACTTCGGGAGCAGGTTGCGTCGGGGGCAGCACTTCAGGTGTGCTCGTGGTATCGGGCATCCCCGTGCTGTCCGGCTGAATCAGTCCGATTGCCAGGTACAGGCTGTCCGTAGGGGGAAGCGGATCCGAAGCGACCTGCATAGCCGAATCGAGGCGAGCGTTCCACAGCGTTGCGGCGGCGAAGAGCGCTTGCGGAGCGACAGCGTCGGATCCAGCGTCGATGGAGAGCGACAGATACTCGCGCCAAGCGACATCGGTAGTGGCGGAGTCCAAAGGCGATGCGGAAGCAAAGCGCGTTCGGAGAGCGGCGTAGCGAGCGGCGAGAAGAGCGGACGAGTCAGGCACCGTTTCGCGTGGGGCACCCAACCGCTGGGCCAGTTCGGTTTCGGGGTACCGGGCGACCAGTTCGTCGGTGAGCACGCGGGCGGCAAGGGTGTCACCCAAGGCAGACTGTACTTGTGACAGAGCATAAAAAGCACGCGGCGCAACGCTCGATGTGTCGTCCTCTTCGATGATGCGGCGAAACCAGACGGCGGCGGAGTCAGGACGTTCGAGGCCGAGGAAAAGCGACGTACCCACACGATAACGTGCGCTCGCTCGCTGCGCCCTCACCCTACCTCGCGCTTCGTCGGTACGCGGAATGCCTGACACATCAACCTGAGGTAATACACGCCCTCCATTTACTGCGCGTACTCCACGAAACCCAGCCAGACTGCTCTCCAACTCTACGCGCCCCGTTCCCGAGATCGCCGCTCGGCGACGCCAGTTGTCGACGAGCGGACGCTCGCCCCATTGGTCGAAGAACGCGGCATAGGCCTCCTGGACGCGGACAGGGTCTTCGTAGTTGAGAAACCCACGCTGATCGCCCGAAGCGACGTTTGTAGGAGTGTCGGCCCCTGTGCGAGCGACGGCAGTGCCTTCGAACGCGGCTTGATCGGCGCGGCGTTGGAGTTCGCGCTGCTCGGCTTCCAAGCGTTCGGCTTCGGCCTCTCGCAAGCGCAAAACTTCCGCAGCAAAGTCTTCGTCGTTCAGGCTACCCAAGTAGAGAAGGCTGTCGGCATCTTGTACCTCACCAAAGGCGGTTCTGTATCCGGTGAAGCCGCGCTTGAGCACTACGGCGTCGAGGATCGCTTCGCCGGTTGCTTTCAGCTCGCTCTCGGCTCCCGCCCCGATCTTGGTACCCGCCGTGTCGAGTTGAGCGGCGGCCTGCAGGTAATCGCCGTAGGCGTCGCGGTAGAGCGTACCCAAGCGATAATGGATATTGCCGCGCAGTGTGCCTGATGTCGGCTCAGGGTCATCACCGTAGAGCAGGCCGTCGTACGCGTAGAAGGCCTCGTCGTAGTCGCCCCGGCTCTGAAGGATCGTGCCGCGCAGCAAGCGGAGTTCGTTGCGAAAGTCGTAGTTCTTGCCGTCGCGAATCATCTCATCGGTGCGCGCGAGAGCGGCGTCATACTCCCCCGTCGCCGAGAGCATACGGACGCGGCTGAATTCGGCAGCGTATTCGAGCAGGTAGTCGGGACGAAAGCGCTTGACCTGAGCGAACGCGTCGAGCGCCTGGCTGTAGGCGCCACGCTTGTCGTTGACCTGCCCGAGCAAGAAATAGCCGCGTGCCTGAATTTCGCGATCGCGCGCGCCCTCTAATCCCAGCGCCAACGCGTCTGCGGCCATCCCCCACTGCCCCTGCCGGACGTGGAGTTGCCCTTTGACGAGCAGCAGACGCGCGCGTGCGCGATCGCTGATTTCATCGTCGGCCAGCGCAGCGTCGATGGTGCGGGATGCCTGCTCGAACTGTTCGGCTTCGACGTACGAGCGGGCAAGCCAGAACTGGGCTTCGTCGGCCAAAGGCGACGGATTGCCGCGCGTCATCGGCCACTCGTCGATGATCTCGCGAAACTTCTGCTGCGCGCCACCAAACTGCCGCGTCTCGAAATACGTCCGCCCGATCAAGAGGAGTGCATCGTCGGCCCACTTGCTCTCGCTGTGATCCCGCAGCACGTCAGCGGATTTCTTGATTGCGTTGTCGAAACGGGCGTTGGACGTTCGTGCTGCCGGTTCGGGGAAGAGCGGCAGGAAGATCGTCCGCACGATAGGCGCCTCGCGCACACTGGCCGACTCCATCGCCTCGTCAAACGACGATTGAGCGTTGTAGAACGTATTGTAGTACGCCGTAAAGTTGCCTACGCGTTGCCCAATTACGCCTTTGGACGAACAGCCGACGGCGAACGTCAGGAAGGTCAGCGCGCAGGCGAACAGCGCCAAACGGGGATACAGCGAGACACGGGACATATCAAGATCGGAGAGTCGCGTAGCGCTGGGGCGATAGAGGGCGGGGCGGAACCAGAGGAGCAACAAGGATAACGCATCCGACGCGGCCTGTCGTACGTGGGGCAACGCTTCTCCCCTCTCTTCACGAATCAATCAGGCTTCGCGATCAGCGGCGAAGTACGTAGACGCGCGGTCGTGACTGGATGGTACCCAACCCGACACCCAGCCCAATCGCTCCCAAAGCAGAGGCGCCCATAGCACCCCTTGTGGGACCACCGATCGCGCTGTCGTCTGTCGTGAGAGCCATAACCACTGCAATCCCTGCGACGCCGCTACCGATACGCAGACCATCCCAGACGTGCTGCGCCTGACGATGCCGCTCAATTCGAGCAACTCCCACCGTTGGCGCGGCTTGGCGCACGCCTGACGCCTGCCACGCCGTCGAGTCTTCGCGCACGAATAGGATCGTACCGGTAGCGCGGGTAGCATCCACTAGTTCGACCGTGCCTATCCGTCCGGGATAAATTGAATGCACCGAAGCACACCCAGATACGGATAGAACAAGAAGTAGCGCAGCCAGGCGAGCCATCATATCGACGATTTAAGACCAGAAGAGACGTGACTAAGTGCTCAGGCAGGTCCATATCCTGTCGGGTTGGCCACCCAGTCCCTCCTCCGTCATCCCCGTTCCGATCGCCCAACCACCGCTGCGAAGCCGGTTCTGGATTCCCGCCGGAGCCTGTCCCCGTGCAGGCGGGGGCGGGAATGACGAATGGGAAAGAAGGGACACCTGACACATTCGACGTGACACAGCACTAAGCCTGCGTAACGTGGACCATGTTGGTGCTTCCTTTCTCCGGGAGCGGCATTCCGGCTGTCATAACAACGCGGTTTCCCGACTCGATCAGCCCGTGCTCGCGCAGCATGTCGAGAACGGTCTTGACGCCCTGGTCGGTGTCGCGCTGGAAGGGAATCTGAAACGCCCGCGTGCCCCACAATACCTGCATCTGGCGGACGACCTTTTCGATGTCGGTGAACGCGTAGACAGGCACACTAGGCCGGTGGCGAGCGATGCTGCGCGTCGTCGTTCCGGTCGAGGAGAGACAGGCGATGGCGCTGGCTCCGACCTGCTCAGCCAGGGCGACGGCGGTCTTGCTGATGCTGTCGGTGACCGAAAACGGCGCGTTGAGATTGAACATATCCGGCGTGGTCTGCGGCGTACGATATTCGCGGTGCCGCTCGGCCTCCCTAATGATCTCAGCCATCACCTGAACGACGCGAACCGGGTACTTGCCGGCGGCGGTCTCGCCCGAGAGCATCACAGCGTCGGTGCCATCAAGGACAGCGTTGGCCACATCACTGGCTTCGGCGCGGGTCGGACGAGGGTTTTGCATCATCGACTCCAGCATCTGAGTCGCCGTGATGACGGGCTTGCTACCGCGCAAGCACTTGCCGATGATCGACTTTTGGACGCCCGGCACTTCGGCGAGCGGAATCTCGATGCCCAAATCCCCACGCGCGACCATGATGCCGTCGGCGATAGAGATAATATTGTCGATCGCGCGGACGGCTTCGGGCTTTTCGATCTTGGCGATCACGTTGATCCGCTTGCCGCTCTTGCGGATGCGGCGCAGCAGGTCGGCCACGTCTTCGGCGGAGCGCACGAACGACAGCGCCATCAGGTCGATGTCGAGGCTCAATCCAAACTCCAGATCGGCGAGATCTTTCTCGGTCAGCGACGGGCGCGACGAGCGCAGGTCGGGAAGGTTGACGCCTTTGCGACTGCGCAGCGTTCCGCCGACGATGACTTCGGTAATAACGTCTGCCCCCCTGACGTCAGTGATAACGACTTCGAGCGCGCCATCGTCGATCAGAATGCGACGCCCCGGCTCGACTTCATAGGGCAGGTTGGGGTAGGAAATGAACGCGCGCTCGGATGTACCGAATTCGAGCGGCTCTGTCGTCAGCGTGAGCGTTCCGCCTTCATGGACGAGCACGCCGTTGTCCTTCATCTTGCCGACGCGGATCTTGGGGCCTTGCAGGTCTTGCAAAATGGCGACTTCACGACCTAGCTGCCTAGCCTCCTCACGAATCACCTCAACGCGTTCTTTGTGGTCCGCGTGCTCACCATGCGAGAAGTTGAGCCGGGCCACGTCCATACCGGCGCGGATCATGTCGCGGATCGTGTCGGGATTGGACGACGACGGGCCGAGCGTACAGACGATTTTAGTGCGGCGAGGCGAGACGGACATAAGGGCGAAGTCGGGTGACGAGGACAGCCTCAAAGGTACGCAGCCGCTTCCCGCGAAGGTTCAATCCAACACAGCAGACGCCTCTATTGCTAAGCGAATGTCAGCCTCCGATTTAGAAAAGCCCTTTCGCGCGGAATGAAAAAATGCGACCCGCCTCTACTGAGACGAGCCGCACGGGGCTGGCAAGCAAAAACTGCCTCAGCGACGCGAACCTAGGCCGAGCCCGAGCAGCAGCGCAATGCCAAACGCGAATCCAGCGACCGCTTTGGGCCGCTGCTTCAACTCACCGACGATGGCGCTAGTAGGCACCTCGACTGGCAATCCGAGCAGTCGCGTCAGACCGCCTGGACTGGCTCGGCGCCCGGCCTTAGCGACGGTATCGCCCTCGACGCGGATGTCGACGGTGAGGCCGACAGCCTGCAGCAAGTCGTCCATCTGACGGACCGTTTTGCGCGTGCGTCCGGCGGGCGGAAGACCACTGAGGAAGGAGCGGGCCATGCGCCGCGAGGGAACGTCGATCACTAGCGTGTCGCCCTCACCTCGAATGTCGGCGGTCTCGCCATCAATTTCGAGTTGGAGCGTTGACTCAATGACGAGCGTGCCCTTGGGCGCCTGGAGGTCTCCGGTCAGATCGCGCTGCATCATTTACTTGGACTTCCCGGCTCCGCCATTGACCGAATCGGCGGTACGGATGCGGATGACGCCGTTCATTTTCCACTTGGCGTGCTCTTCGGCTCCGGTCGCGCTCGACGGGACGAACAACTCGAAGTTGTCGAACTCGTACGTGATCTCGGCGCCGCGTCCGGTCAGCTTGTCGTAGAGCCCGATGGCGAGTTCGGGCCAGGTGGTCGTGTTTTCAGGGGTTTTGGTATTTGCCACGGGTGGTAGGTAGTTGAGTGGATGAGGAAGATTTAGACCACCTGAGGGCTGCCTCGGTCCTGCGCCGATGTGACACCCTTGCAAACGCTGTCGACTTGGCGAACGGACAAGGGCGCTCGTCGGTGGACTCGTCTCTTTGGGGCTGGCATAGATAAGGTCAGGCGCACATATTGTCGCCGTGACCCGTCGCA
>CAXBBB010000073.1:0-8313 GCA_963973615.1 uncultured Rhodothermales bacterium
CCCTTGAGCGGGTCGCTCGCCCCGATCACGGCGACACTCTTGGGAGCAAAAATCGCGTCGAGACTCTCCCGGCTGTTGGCGACGACGTTGTACGACGGGTCGACACGCTGGGCGTCGGCTGGGCGGGGGGCTTCCATGGATTGGGCGGATTGGGTGAGCCAGACGAACCGCCATACGCCGGTTGATGCCGCACGTCGACACCGGAGTAACGCCGGAGTTACAGCGGTACGCTAACTAACGTAACTACCAAGGCTCTCCAGATTGGCAAACTCCTAGACCGCAAGTGTGCTGATCCGAGTCGTTCATGCGGACAACCAAGTACAGAACCTCGCCGGAGCGCACATTTACGTCGAACGTGGCATTACCCACGAACGCCACATCGAATGCGATTTGAGCACTCCCTGGGCTGACCTGCTCGAAAAAAAATCCCCCGCTCCTGTTTGCTCTCACTGTGTCGGATCGGAGAACAACGGGATCGCCAGGCATCGAACCGAATCCATGCGAGGCACTGCAATGGTCGCACATTGATAGCACGACGCCTCCGACTGCCCCATACCGATGCGTGTCAACACATGGGCTGACGTATGGGTGCCGTTCAGCGAAAACTGTCAAATCCCGTCCAGAGAACAGCACTTCAGCTGAATAAGCTGAAATCTGATTCTCGCTTGGTAGAGATGACTCTTGAATGATCGAGCAGCCGAGACAGTTAGTCGTTAAGAACGCAATCAAAGCAATAACTATCGAATGGATCGAGGATGATATTCGCATATGTGCCTTTACAATTTGCCAATCATAGTCAGCAGAATGAACCTCCACAGCTATCACAGCCAGCTTATATGTAGAAGACAAGTCAATCCCGATTCATTTACCGAATCAGCCCACCCGGATACGCAACCACGCTCCGCGCGCCACTCGTCGAGACCGCTTCGACACCGAACAGGTAGTTGTCGATCACGACGTTGTCGAGCGTCCAGTCCGTCGCCGTTCCGACCCAGCGGCGGTGTTGCCATACGGGCGAGGTCGTGTCGCGCCAGACGACCCAATAACCTGCCAAATCGGTGCTCTGAGAAGCGTCCCAGGTCAGACGCGTGCTCGGGGCGACAGCACCGCCGATCTTGACGTTTGACGGAGGATCAGGCGCCCAGGCTAGTCCGGCCAGCGTCAGCGCGTTAATGCCGGTCATCCTCGCGGCGTAGACGAAATCGACGTAGTCGATGGTGTCTCCGTAGAAGCGACCGGCGACGGTACGGATGTCCTGGTGCTGTCGGTCGTAGTGCTCGTTGGTTTCCATCAGGCGGACGGCGGGAAAGCCTGCGTCGTTGAACGGACGATGGTGCCCGCCGCGCCCGAAGCGGTCGAGCCGGTAGATCATCTTGGGCTCCATGAGCGGCGTGTAGGTCGTCGTCAGGTCGTGGACGTAGCGAGCCAGTTGGCGACTCGGCCCGTCGACTTCTCCGCCATAGAACCGGCGCATCTGGGCAGCACGCTCGGACGAGGTCGCGTCAACCGGCTCGCTGAAGATGCGGAACGAGCGGTTGTTGCACGTCCCGTTGATGCCGCACGTGTTGCCGATCATGTCGTTGTTGAGGACGGCTTCGATCTCCCAGCCGAGCGAGTCGGCCATCGCTGCCAGGTGCTGCCCACCGTACAAGCCCTGCTCCTCGCCACTCAGTCCAGCGTAGACGATGCTTTTGCCGAATCGGTACTTGGTCAAAATCCGCGCGGCTTCGATGGCACCGGCCATTCCGCTGGCGTTGTCGTTGGCACCGGGCGCGTCGGTCTCGCCGTCTGATCCGTCCGACGGGCGGCTGTCGATGTCGCCGCTCATCATGACGTAGCGGTTGGGCTGATCGGTCCCGCGCTGAACGGCGACTACGTTAACGACCCAGGTGTCGGTCGGAATGCGTCCGCCAGCGGGGACGAGGGTGCGCTGTTCGAACACCTCGAGACATCCGCCGCAGTCGGCGCTAATTCGCTCGAACTCGGCCCGGATCCACCTGCGTGCTGCGCCGATGCCGCGTGTCGTGCTGACGGTATCGCTTAGCGTCGACCGCGTCCCAAACCCCGCAAGCGTGCGAATGTCGGATTCCACGCGCTCGGGCGACGCAGCCTGAACGATGTCGTAGAGCCGCACGTCGACGGCGGGAGGTGCCGGAGCGATGGTTTGCGCCCACGCAGGAGCGGCGATGAGGAGCAGGACGAGGACGATGAATTGACGCATCTGGTGGCAGGTTGGATGGTTGGCAACACACTCCCCACAACGTCATCCTGAGCCTGTCGAAAGATCTCCAGCCGATCAGTTTGCCGCTGAGTTCGGGGATCCTTCGACTTCGCTCAGGATGAGACGTTTCGTGGTGAGCAAGAACTCGTCGGGGTTGGTGCGAAACGGCCAGGATGGGAAGGCCGGGTTAAAATAGCGGTACCGGAAGATCGTCACGGCACCGATTGCCCGGCGCACACGTGACAGATATCCCTCCCCCCCGACTTCTACTCTTTATCTATGGCCGACTGCGCCTCTGCCCTCTCGTCCGACGACCTCTACTACTGGGACCAGGGCGCCCACTTCTCGGCATGGCACGTGCTGGGCTGCCATCCTAGCGACGGCGGCGCGCGCTTCGCAGTCTGGGCGCCCAACGCCGACTACGTCTCGGTCGTCGGCGACATGAACGGCTGGGACCGCGCCTCCCACCCACTCGAACGGCGCGGGTCGGGGCTCTGGGAAGGCTGGGTCGAAGGGGCGCACGACGGGCAGCGCTACAAATATCACATCGGCGCATCAGACGGTTTCTCGGCCGACAAGACCGATCCCTACGCGCTGCGCATGGAGCCCCCCAACGAGCAGGGTGACAAGACGCTGGGGCTCTCTGCCATCGTCACGAATCGCTCCGAGTTCGAGTGGAGCGACAGCGACTGGATGAGCAGCCGGCAAGGTCCGTCCGGCATGAATCGGCCCGTCAGCATCTACGAAGTCCACCTGGGAAGCTGGAAGCGCCCGTGGGACGGATCGATGCCGACGTACCGCGACCTCGCCGAGCCGCTCGCCGAGCACGCCCTCGAGTATGGCTTCACGCACGTCGAATTGATGCCGGTCATGGAGCATCCGTACTACGGCTCGTGGGGCTACCAGGTCGTCGGCTACTACGCGCCGACGTTCCGCTACGGCTCGCCCGACGACCTGCGCTACCTGATCGATTACCTGCATGGGCGCGGCTTGGGCGTCATTCTCGACTGGGTGCCTGCCCACTTCGCGACCGACCCGCACGCGCTTTCGCTCTTCGACGGATCGCCGCTCTACGAAGACCAGGACCCCCGAATGGCGAATCACCCGGACTGGGGCACGTTCGTCTACGACTGGGGACGCAACGGCGTGCGCAACTTCCTCGTCTCGAACGCCCTCTACTGGTTCGAGGAGTTCCACATCGACGGGCTGCGCTTCGACGCCGTCGCCTCGATGCTCTACCGCGACTACTCTCGAGGAGACGACTGGGCGCCCAACGTACACGGCGGACGCGAGCACCTGGAGGCGATTGCGTTCCTCAAAACGGTCAACGAGGAGGTCTACAAGCGCCACCCGCAAGCCCTGATGATCGCCGAGGAGTCGACGAGTTGGCCGGGCGTTACCAAGCCGACGTTCGACGATGGGCTGGGCTTTCTCTACAAGTGGAACATGGGCTGGATGCACGACACGCTCGCGTTTCTCGACGAGGAGCCGGTCAATCGCAAGTGGCACTACGACAGCCTGACTTTTCCGCTCGTCTACGCGTGGAGCGAACACTACGCGCTGCCGCTCTCGCACGACGAGGTCGTCCACGGCAAAGGCTCGCTCTGGGAAAAGATGCCCGGCGACGACTGGCAAAAGGCTGCCAACCTGCGCCTGCTCTTCGGCCACATGATCGGTCATCCTGGCAAAAAACTGCTGTTCATGGGCATGGAGTGGGGCCAGCGGACCGAGTGGGCCGAGTCCAAGCAACTCGACTGGCAGGACCTAGAGAACCCGACGCACGCCGGAGTCGCCGCGTGGACGCGCGACATTTTTGGCCTCTACCGCGACCACGCCGCCCTGTGGGACGAGTCGCCTAGCGGCTTCGAGTGGTTCGAGGCGGGCGACGCCGATCGCAGCATCGCCGGATACCGACGCCGAGGACACGACGCCGACGGCAACCTGCGCGAACTGATCTTCGCCTTCAACTTCACGCCCGTCGCGCGCGAAAACTATCGTATCGGCGTCGAGCCAGGGACCTACCGGCAAGTCCTCTCGTCCGACGATTGGAAATACGGTGGCTCGGGCGTCGGCGCGTTCGGCGAGTTGGAATCCCATCCCGCTTCGTATCACGGTCGCGCCTCGTCGGTCGTTACCACGCTGCCGCCTCTGGGCGTGCTCATCCTGGAGCGAGTCGAGGAGTGATATCAGATCCGAGTCCCTTCGACGAAGTAGCAAAACTCGTAGCGGACCGGCGCTAGCTGACTGCCTTCTCTCTTACCCCGTCATCCGGCACCATCGGAGCGCGCAAAACGAGGGAAGCGACCACTGCTTGCTTGACCGCCGACATCGCCGCGATGTTCTTGGCCGTCGACGTGGTGCAGCTACTGTTCGGGGGGTCGAATGGATCGTTCATAGCCTCATTGACCCGCTGCCACGCTGGATGTCGTATTCATGAGACTCACTGATTCATCTGCGTGGACTCTATGCGGCTCTCGCTACTCGCTCTTTTTCTCGTAGCTGCTGCGTGCGACTCCACTGACCCTCAAGTCGATGAGCCGTCCCAAGATTCATCTCTTGTATCGGCGAGTGACGTTCGAGTAGTTCCAGATACGCTGCTCTACGCAAAGCGCGACACCCTCTACTTCGACGCCTCCGACCTGTTCGTCACCAAGGGGGGCCGGACGGTGCAGTACGAATATGAGGCGGACCACCGTGCGTCCGTATCGCTCTCCGGGAGTCGGTTCAGCGTTGCGCCTAGTGCCGACCTCGACCTGATCGTCCGGGCCAGTGTTGGCGATGACGTCGCAGAGGTAGCCGTACCGATTCGGACGACCTACCGGTGGTGCGTAGAGCCTCCCCCCGGCTCCCGCAGCTTCTTCGAACTCGAGGCGGGAGATCCCACCTTCGACGTGATACGCACCGACCACGCTACCGTCGCCCCGGACGGTTTCAGGAGCGATACGCTTCGTGGCACCATGACCTGGTCCATTCAAGACTTCGGATGTTGGTGGGGGCGACGCAACATTGTAATAGACGAGTTCTTCGACGGTCTCGAGAGCAGCACGTACCTCCAGATGCAAGCGGGAGACACGCTCGTCTACGAACGAAAAGAGCCGACGCCGACCCAAATCCTGTGGCATAACGAGGCCTCGTTAGATACCACGATATTCCGAAACTTCGGTCGCTTCTGGGATCTGCGCGAATGGCCCGACCGATTCTACGCAATGAGCGCGGACAGCCTAACCGTGCGCTACATGGAGTCGCAAACGAATCGGTACGATCTCACGATGTACGCTCGAAGTGCGCCGATTCGATTGCACACGGTATGGGAATCGACTGACCGAAGTACAGGCATCCGCACGACTCGAACGACGACTCTTCGCCGAACATCGCCCAATTAACCTTCGACGACGATCACGCTGTTCTGGCTGAAGAACACCGTCCTTGCTTAACCGAAGTAAGCCTGTAACCCATTATGTTGTGGAGGTCCCACCGATTGCACCGATGCGCTACCTGCTCTTCCTTCTCATCTGCTCTTCTGTCGTCGCTTGTGACTCCAATGGCTCAAAAGAAGAGGACGACATACAGGTTGTCAGTCCGCCTGATGACGTGCAACTAGTTACGGGCGGCGACACATTGACCGTTACCACAGCCGGGGTATTCCGATTCGTCACCGGCTCCTTTGGAGCAGTGCTGTCCGTAACGTCTTCTGATACAGCGATACAGGCTGCCATTCGCGGGTCTAACGTAATCATTTGGGCAGATGGTCCAGCCATTTCGACTGTCACTTTGTTAGCCCAAACTGGCGATGCTCAAGCCGCGGTCTCATTTCAAGCAGCATCACGAGATCCTCTTGTCGCCCCGCTTTCTACCCCCATCACTCCAGACACATCGCTCTACGCCTCTCGAGACACATTTCGACTCGACGCGAGCCAACTCTTCGGAGTCGCCGATGGAAAACAGGCGACGTTTGAGTTGGTCACGTCCTCCAAACCTGGGGTCTCGTTAACCGATGAGCATCTTATGGTGACATCACTTTCTGGAGGTACAACACACTTCACTGTTCGAGCGCGCGTAGAAGAAGACATCGCTGAACGGGACATCACTATTCGCTTTACGTCAAATTGGTGCTTTACGGCTCCCCCCGCCACACGCAGTTATTTCGACTTAGAAGCAAATAGAACATACATATACGATGTCAACTCCTCCGAATACAAGCAGAATGGGTTCACGCGAGAGACCAACACGATGTCCGGTACCGTGACCTGGACGATTGGCGAGCTTGGCTCGTGCAGCTTGGGAGCTAGAACTGTTCAACTAATTGAAACGCTCGATCTAGTTACTTCCGGCAAAACGACGACTATCGTGAACGGAGACACGATAAGCTCCAAAAAGCGGGGACCAGAACGGATCGCTAGCGATCTATCCTACTCTTTCATGCTCACCGAACAGTTACCTTACTCAATTGGAAGATATTGGAGTATTCCGACAGAACCTACGATTGCTCGCTACAGCGCTGCAGCAGACGACAGAATTGAAGTAACGTTTGGCGGCACTCCATCCCGTTGCTGCGCTAGCTCTACGACCGTGGTACTAGAGAAGCAATCTGCACCTCGCCTCTACGAATCAGTCAGGCACCTTTCGTCACCAGGCATAAATGAGCGGAGCAGTTTTCGTTTCCTGATTAGAGATTGAATTCTGCCTACATGCCATCAGATATCTCCTGACCCCATCGAGATAGTAGTACCCTCTCCTTCGGTATCAGCTAGCGGCTAAAGAAAGGCTCGCCCAATTAGGCCTCGACGACGATGACACTGTTCTGGCTGAAGAACGGCGACCAGACGTGGTCGTCGGCTTCGGGCTCGTTTTCCCAGCGCTCACCGTCGACGAAGTAGCGAAACTCGTAGCGGCCCGGTGCTAGCTGTACGGCTTTTTTCCAGGCGCCGTCTTTCTTGCTCAGTTTGAGCGCGTGGGCGCTATCGTCCCATTCGTTGAAGTCACCGACGACGCTGACGCTGTTGTGGGCGTTTTCGGCAGGGACGGAGAACGTGACGCTGACCTTGTTGCCGCGAGCGAGGGGTTTGCGTGCGATCATGACGAAAGAGGTTTGTAGACGAGAGAATGCGCAAAACATACTTCTACTTGCCTATCGAAGCGGTGAAGAAACCCGAAGCGCTTACGCCGACAGCGGGTCCTCACGAAAACGTAGCGCCGAGCCAAGCGTCGCGAGTTGGATGCGCATGGCGGTAGCGAGGTCGAGCGGGCGCACGTTCCACGCATCAAGACGAGTCGTGTCGCCCCGTTTCAGGTCGTCCCGCAAGCTGGGCAGATCGCCTTTGAAGCGGAGGTATGCTCGCGCCGAAGCCGGAGGCGCGTCGGCATCGGACGGCACCAGAAACAGCGGCAGTTCGGTGACGACGCACAGCGGATCGCCTCCGAGCGATTGGACGAACTCCATCGACGAGAGCCGGAAATGTGCCGCCATCTCGCTATCGCCGATGTGCTCGAAGTGTTGCTGCATTGCTCGACCTTCGGGCGTCGTCGTGAAGCCCGGAGCGATGTAGAAGAAGCCTTTTTCGCCGCCTCGGTTGTGGTCGTGAAGGTCGAGTCCGCCATCGTGCGCAGCCTGAACGAACGCATGTTGCAGCGCTTGCGAGCGTCCCGCCCACGATCGGTCGATCAGCAGCAGCGCGCCTTCGCTGAAGGCCATTCCGTGCAGACTCGCATAGAGGTCGAACGGCCCCTGCTCACGCATCCACGCCGATAATGCCATGCTTTCCGGCCGTCCGTCGGGATAGGCGAACTCCAAATCGCGCCCCGGCAATTCACGGCGGACGGTCGAAACGAACGATGGCAGGTCCGGCCAGACGTCGATCCACGGGCGGTTGTCGGCTTCGCCGTCCGGATTGGCGTGCGGAATCAGGTAGAGCGTCCAGTTGGACAGCAGTTCGGCATGAGCGTTTGGGTCGGACAGCAAAGAGGCCGCGAGCGTGCGCAGCGTTTGGGGCCCGACCGGCTCGTCGGCGTGGTGCCCGGCGAGCAGCAGTGCTTTATTCGGACCGCTGCCGATGCGCAGTCCGGCGATGGTCCTGCCCTCTTCGCTCGTGCCG
>CAXBBB010000074.1:0-8286 GCA_963973615.1 uncultured Rhodothermales bacterium
TCGCCCAACACGTCGGCGGCATCGTCGGTGTCGAGTTGATCGACGATCTCGGCGATCCGTCGGTGCGATACGTTTTCGAGCAGGCGCTCGCGGAAGCTCTCCTCGGCTTCGACCAGAACGTCGGCGGCGCGGTCGACGCGGAAGAGGTCGAAGAGGGCGCGGGCGTCGTCGGGCGAAACGTTGCCTAGGATGACGGCCAAGTCGTAGGGCGGCAGGTCGCCCAGGACGGCTTTCAACCGGCGTTCGTCTCCGGCGTGGAGCAGCGTTTCGACGTGCTCGACCAGTTCGTCGTCGATCTCACGTGCTTCGTAGCGACTCGGCTCATCGTCTTCGCCCTGGCTCTGATCGACGGCGTTCGAGTCGTCGGGCAACACCGTCTGCTTCAGCTCCGATGCATCGTGATCCGGGGAGTCCGGTTCGAGCAGGTCGGGCGGAGGCGTCACGGGCGGCGGTCCGGTTGGAGGGGAGTAAAACGGCTGGAGACGGTCGGCCGCCTACCGTTCCAGCACGTCGCCAAGGTAACGCGAGAGGCGCGCGAACTCGTCCGGCGTCAACTCCTCGGCGCGGCGCTTCGCCCATTCTTCCGGCAGGTCGTCGAGCGATGGAAACGCCGATCTCAAACTGTTGCGGAGCGTCTTGCGCCGCTGCCCGAATGCCCCGCGCACGACCTGGCGAAACAGATCTTCGCCGGGCGAAGGGGGGGGCGCATCCGCCTTAAACCGTAGGCGGACGACAGCGCTCGTCACGTCGGGTTGGGGGAAGAACACGTGCGGCGACACCTTGAAGAGCAGCTTCACGTCGCAATACCGCTGAAAGACGACGCTCAAGATACCGTACGCCTTGGTACGCGGTTGGGCGACGATCCGCTGCGCCACTTCGAGTTGCATCATCACGACGACTTCGGCCACCACATCGCGCGCGTCGACCAGAGAAAACAGGATCGGCGACGTGATGTAGTACGGCAGGTTGCCGATCACGTGAAGCGATCCGCCCAACTCCTCGCTAACCGCGTACCAGTCCGCGGTTAGCACGTCCTGGTGCCGCACGTCCAAGTCGGGCAACTCCTCGTTCAAGTGGGCCACGGCTCGCTGATCGACTTCGAGCGCGACCATCTTCGGATGCGTCGCCAGCAGTTCACTCGTCATCGCCCCCGTCCCCGGCCCGATCTCGACGACGGCATCGCCCGATTTAGCGTCCAGCGATGCGGCGATCTTGCGGATCGTGTTGGGATCGCGCAGGAAGTTCTGTCCGAGCGACTTCTTCGGTTGAATCATGCCTGCAAGGTAGCGCCGTCAGACGGCGCAATCGGGAGTGGTCGAGTCGGTTCTGCCTCATAATGCGGAGAGACGGCAATCCGTGCTGCGCGATTACAGTTCGCTCTCGTCGCGCCAGCGAAGCAAGCGCCATGCCGCCGTCGTGTCGCCACGGACGAGGAGGAAGTTGACGTTGCCGCTGCCTCTGAAGACCGAGCCGCCGTCGAGCGAGACGGTGAGGTTGAACGGGCGCACGATCTGAGCGCGCAGTGGGGGATCGTCGACGGTTTGCTGCAAGATCTGATTCCACTGTAGCTGGATCAGATTGCTCTGAGTGAACAGGCCACGCGTCGTGCGCAGGTCCTGCTCGAAGCCGTAGCGCTGTTCGACCTGGGCGTCGAAGTCGTAGAACACGAACGTGAACGCCGAGTCGAGTAGCGGCTCGTACAGGGCGATGTCGCGCAGTTCGTAGGCGGTCTGAAACGCGGTGAAGAAGCCTTCGATAGTCGTCGGATCGCCTAGGCTGAGGGCATCGCCTTCTTCCACGGCAGGCGCGAAGGGGTTGCAGGCGGCGAGGAGGAGTGGAAGGATCCAGATCGCCATTCCAGCACTGACCTGTCAGGTCTCCGGTCTCCGTCTGATATCACGCGGCATCATTGAAAGAACGCCGCTTTGAGGTCGCTCCACGTGGGACCGTCGGTGGCTTCGTCGGTCCAGTCGGTCAGGCTCCACAAGCCGTCGGGCGCGCGTTCGATGCGCCATCGCAAGCGTCCGCGGACGGTCGTCGGGGCTTCGGCGCGGTTGTGCGGGGTGATGAGGACGTAGTCGGTGTCGAGGACGAAGGCGTCAGCGGTGACTTCGGACGGTGTCGTGGTAGCGAGGCTGAGTGAGAACGTCGCACCGGGTTGGGCGGCAGAGGTCAAGGTGCGGAAGTAGGCTTCCTCCTCGGGAGCGCTCCACGTCTGCCAGAAGCCGTCTCTAGAGGCCGCTTCACGCGACGGTATGTAGGTCAGGCTGGGGGCGAGCGAACGTCGATAGGTACTTGGGCTGCGTTCGCGAAGACTGGCGATCAGGTTGGCGAGGACCGTTTCCGGCGTGTCTGGCTGCACAAACGTGGCGGCGCCAGCAGGCGCTTCGGGCGTACGCGGCGTCAGGGCGTCGCAGCCACTCGTGACCGGCAGCGCGAACAGCAGAGCGAGCAGGAGCGGACGGAGCATCGGCGGAGAGGGGCGGTCGCTACCAGCGAAACGGCGCGAGCAGTACGAAGGTAGCGTCGACGACCGCACAGTCTCGTCCCGCGCTGCTCACGACACATGACGTCAGGATCTTTGCTTTCCCATCTGTCTGCGCGAGTTGGGCGGCGTGCTCCCATCCTTCCGGCGCGCTCGCCTCAACGATCAGGTCGGCGCGCATCGGTTTGAGGAAGCGGATGGAGGCGCCTCCGCCGACAGCTTCGACATCGCCAAACCTGCCGTCGAGCACCTGTTGAAGGGCTGCCCACCCGCCGAGCAGCGCGAGCGCCGATGCGCTTCCGCCAAAACCGACTCCTCTGTGGTTGCAGTTGGCTTCCAACGGAGCGCGCAGCCGGACCCGCTCGCCATCCATTAGGTCGACTCGGACGCCTAGCGCACGGGCGGGAGGCAGGTGAGCGTGTAGGAAGCGCTCAAACGCGTCGGCGCTCGACCAGTCAGGACGTGTCTCAGCGGCGCGGGTCACGCCGGTTCTCCGTCAGCGAAGGGCAGCAGAGCCGTTTCTATGGGTGCAGCGTCAGGGAAAAAGTCGAGCGCGCGGCGCAGGACGCCTTCGAGCAGCGCATCGGGGCAACTCGCGCCTGCCGTAAGGACAATGTCGAGTGGTCGGTGGGAGGGCATCCAGTCGCTCGTGCGAATGACCTGCTCATGGTGCGGATCGAAATGCTGAATCAGTTCCGACGATAGAATTTCGGCATCCGAGTGGATGAAGTAGGACGGCATCGCCTCGCCGCAGAGTTCGACGAGGTGACTTGTGTTCGACGAGTTGTACCCGCCGACGACGAGAGCTACGTCCCCTCCATGTTCGATCAGAGCGAGGGTTGCGTTTTGGTTCTCATTGGTGGCATAGCAGAGCGTGTCCGACGTATCTGCGAAGTGTGTTTTGAGATCAGATTCGCCGTAGCGGGCGCGCATCACGTCGCGCAGGTGCTCGGCGATTGCTTGCGTTTCGGTCGCCAGCATCGTCGTCTGATTGACTACGCCAATGCGCTGTAGGTCGCGATTGGGATCGAAGCCTTCGCTGAATCGCCCACCGAAGTGTGCAAAGAAGTACTCGGCATCCTCCTGGCCCGCGACGACGCGTCCCAACCGCTCGGCCTCCTCCAGGTCGCGTACCACAACGACCGGCGCGTGCTGCTGTGCCTGTGAGAACGTCGCGCGCGTCTCCTCGTGCAGCCGCTTGCCGTGGACGACGATGGTAAAGTCCTTCTGTCCGATCTGGGCGCTTTTCTTCCACACCTTCTCGACGAACGGGCATGTGGTGTTCCAAGTCAGCGGGTCGACGCCGATGGCTTCGATCTTCGCCATGACCTCGCGTGTGGCGCCGAACGCAGGAACGATCACGATGTCGTCGGGCGTCAGTTCGCTGAAGGGGATGAGCTGCTCGCCAGTCGTCGTTCGCAGAAACCGCATGCCTCGCGCCTGCAAATCGTCATTGACGTGCGGATTGTGAATCATCTCGGACAGCAGAAAGATGCGCTGGTCTGGATGCTCGTCAAGGGCGCGGTAGGCGATGTCGATGGCGTTCTCGACGCCGTAACAGAATCCAAAGTGCCGCGCCAGCAGAAAGCGCACCGGCCCGAAATCGATGATCGACGGCGCCAAGTCGCGCTTCCGAGGGTCGAACGCGCGGCGGTGCGCCTTGACCTGCCCGATGATCGAGCTTTGGTAGAACGTGGGAACGTCGAAGGTGCGCATCAGAAGGCGAAAGGCTAATCGTGTTGGTCTACGCGGCGCGCCGCCAAGCGTTCACATTGGCAAGTGGGGCCCACACGGCTTCCCACTAGAGGGAAGCGCCTTGCTTCAGTAGACGCTCCAGGTGATCAGCGACGCGCTCGGCAGCATGGCCATCCCAAAGGGGCGGCGCGCTCGAAGTTGGAGATGCTGTTTCAAGACGGATTCGGGCGCGTTCGGTCACCTGGCCGGCATCCAAGGCGACGAGTTCGTTGGTGCCGTGCGTGATCGTGATCGGACGTTCGGTAGTGTCGCGCACGGTCAGGCAGGGAATGTTGAAAAGAGTCGTCTCCTCCTGTACGCCTCCCGAATCCGTAGCGATGAGGGAGGCCCGCATCGTCAAGTGCAAGAAGTCGAGGTAGCCTAGCGGAGGAGTCAGGATCATGCCTGGCATTTTGGATAGCGTGTCCATAAGCCCTTCCCGCTCCAAAGCCGCCTGGGTTCGGGGGTGCAACGGTAAGATTGTAGGACGAAGATGCGACAAACCGTCCAGCACGCGGACCGTCTCGGCGAGTGCAGAAGAGGTGTCAACATTGGCCGGGCGATGCAGCGTAGCGAGGATATAATGGCCTTTTTTCACCCCTAGCCGTGCGTGTACGTCCGTCTTTTCCGCTGCATCTCGGAAGCGCATCAACGAGTCGATCATCACGTTGCCTACGAACCACGTCCTATCCGAAAGCCCTTCGCGTTCCAGGTTGGCCACTCCGTCCGGTTCGGAAGCAAACAGGTAGTCTGCGGTATGGTCGACGGCCAGCCGGTTGATTTCCTCCGGCATGTATCGGTCGCCACTGCGCAGCCCTGCTTCGACGTGTGCAACGGGAACGTGGCGCTTGGTCGCTACCAAAGTGCACGCTAGCGTAGAGTTGACGTCGCCGACGACGACGACGAGGTCGGGCTCTACCTCTTCGAGGACGGGCTCGAACGCTTCCATGATGCGCGCAGTCTGCTGCGCGTGACTTCCGCCTCCGGCGCCCAAATACGTGTCGGGAGTAGGAAGCCCGAGTTGGTCGAAAAAGACGCTGCTCATCTGAGCGTCGTAGTGCTGTCCCGTATGGACTAGGTGCCGCTCCATGCCTCTAAGGCCGAAGGCGCGGTCGAGGGCGGCCATTTTGACAAAGTTGGGGCGCGCACCGACGACCTCTAGGATTTTGGGCATGAAGTGTAAACAAGTTATGAGAAACGTGGTCGAAGTAGGAGACCTTGCTAGTCCGTCAAAGTTAGGTGGGCTTCGTTCTTGTTGTTTCAACAACAAATCAAACGCGCGACCACCATCTCGCTCCACTTTTCTATTATCCATCGAGAGCCTGCGAGGTGTGCATCGCCTGTTCGCAAGCCAACGGTATCGGTCGTCGTTCCTGTCTGGCGAGGCGGCGAATCGCTAACGGCATGTGTGCACGCCCTCCAGCGGCTTGACCCATTTCCTGACGAAATCATCGTAGTGGCGGACGGTGCGGACCCGGATGATTTGCGTCGCGCTGACGTGCCGGGCATCCGCACGTTGTCGCACGAACAGACGCGGGGTCCGGCGTTCGCGCGCAACAGGGGGGCAGAAGCTGCCACTTCAGACGTGCTGTTCTTCGTCGACGCCGATTGTGAGCTCGCTCCGGATACCATCGGTAGAGTACAAACGCATATGTCGACGTGCGATGTGATGATCGGCTCCTACGATGCTGCGCCAGCCGCTCCCGAAACAGTCTCGCAGTTCCGCAACCTGCTCCACCACTACACGCATCAGCACGCCCAATCGAACGCATCGACGTTCTGGGGAGCGTGTGGTGCAGTTCGACGCACGCTCTTTCTCGATGTGGGCGGGTTCGAGGAGACGTATGAGCGACCGTGCGTAGAGGACATTGAGTTAGGATACCGGCTGCATGCCAGCGGCGCGAGGATGCGCCTCGACCCAGACCTGCACGTCACTCATCTCAAGCGATGGACGCTGAAGAGCATGATCCTGACCGACATCTTTGCTCGCGCTCGTCCGTGGACGCGCTTGCTGCTGGCGCGTCGGTCATCGGCTGGTGTGTTTCCAGACGACCTGAATACCCGAACGAGTGAAAAGCTGAGCGTGGCAGCTACGGGAATGGGAGCGGTTGGGTTGGCTTTGTCGCCCATGAGTTGGACCGGATTGCTCGTAGCGGCCGCCGCCGCCGTAGGCGTTGCCGTACTGAACGCTTCCTTCTACCGCTTTCTCGCTCAGCAGCGATCCGCCGCGTTTGCTGCGCGCGCCTTTCCGCTCCACCTCCTCTACTTCGGCTCGGCCGGCGCAGGCTTCGCGCTCGGCGTGTTCGACCACTTGCGCGCTCCCGGCGGCTCTTCCGACTCCCTTACGTTCCCGGCTGTAGCCGCCAACGATGTCTGACTCTCTCTCTTCCCGTTCCATCGCCATCGTCGGCGCAGGTCCCGCCGGACTCACCGCCGCCTATCAACTCGTCCAGCGCGGGGCCCAACCGACCGTGTTCGAAAAGAGCGAGCTGGTCGGTGGTATTTCTCGAACCGAGACGTACAAAGGCTACCGCTTCGACATTGGGGGGCATCGTTTCTTTACCAAAGTGCGAGAGGTCGAGGCGATGTGGCACAAGATTCTGCCCGATGACCTAGTGCACACGAGCCGTTTGTCGCGTATCTACTATCAGCGGCAGTTCTACGACTATCCGCTCTCGCTCTGGAACGCGTTCTCCAATCTGGGTCCGATCGAAAGCGCTCGCATTCTGATGAGCTATGCCCAGGCCAAGCTGAACCCGCGCGAAGAGCATTCACTCGAGGACTGGGTGATCAACCGCTTCGGCGAGCGCCTCTACCTGACGTTTTTCAAGACCTACACGGAAAAGGTTTGGGGCATTCCGTGCACAGAAATTCGAGCCGACTGGGCTGCGCAGCGGATCAAAGGAGTATCCGTCCGTCGCGCGATAGGGCAGGCGATTACGGGCAAGAGCAGCGAAACGTCGCTCATCAATGCCTTCTGGTACCCTCGGCTGGGGCCGGGAATGTTGTGGGAGCAGTGCGCCGAACGTGTCGAGGAGCAGGGGGGGCGCGTCCGGATGGGCGAGGCCGTAACCCGCCTGTACCACAGCGACACGTATGTGCGGTCGCTCGACGTGGAGGACACGACAGGGCAAACCACGCGCCACGAGGTAGACCACGTCATCAACTCGATGCCGCTAGGGCTCCTTGTTCAGCGTCTCGATCCGCCTCCGCCGGCCCACGTCCTCGAAGCAGCGAATTCGCTCTCGTATCGAGACTTCCTGGTTGTAGTGCTCATCGTAGATCAGCCCGACCTATTTCCCGACAACTGGATTTATGTCCATGCGCCCGAGGTGGAGGTGGGGAGGATTCAGAACTTCAAGAACTGGAGTCCCGATATGGTGCCTGACCCGGCAACGACGGCGCTGGGCATGGAGTACTTTTGCAATGAAGGCGATGATCTATGGCAGATGGAAGATGACGCCTTGATCGAACTAGCTACGCGCGAACTGGACGAAATTCAGCTTTCGGGTGCCGATCACGTGATCGACGGGACCGTCATTCGGCAGCGTAAGGCGTATCCGGTCTACGACGCGACGTACCAGGAGCATGTCGACACGATACGAGACTATCTCGGCACCTTCAGTAACATGGAAACCGTAGGTCGTGCGGGCATGCACCGGTACAACAATCAGGACCACTCTATGCTCACAGCGATGCTCGCGGTACGCAACTTGGCCGACAAGCAGGGGAATGGCCACAAACCGCACGACCTGTGGTCGGTTAACGTCGAGCGGTCCTACCACGAGGAGTTTGTACGCAACGAAGAGACTTCTTCCATCGGGGGCGACGGCGCCGTTCGGCCAGCGCACGTAGCCTCGTAGTACGAAGTGGCCGAATCCATAGCGAATGGGGACTCTACTAGCACCGCGCCGAATCGGAGGCGTGTGTCGATGGAGGAGATCTTGGCCCAGCCGACGCAGCCTAGCGACATTACCCGAGCAGGTCGGCTGATCCTAGACGCCCTGCCGGATGGCACGCGTCGCGTTGGCACACTCGTCGGACTTGCGTTCGGGGAAGTTGCCGCC
>CAXBBB010000075.1:0-8273 GCA_963973615.1 uncultured Rhodothermales bacterium
ACGGGGCGAAGGACAGCCTGCTGGGCAAGCGCCAACGCGCAGGATGGGACGAGCAATACCTAGCGAAACTCGTCGGATTTCAAATGCGATAGCCCTGAGGGTTGCCCTCGTTTCGTGCGGGAAGCGCTTCGTATCATGCAAGGCTATATCTCTCCTCACTCACACACTCCGTCTCGCCCATGCCCTGGTACCGTAAACTGCACTGGCAGATCATCGCTGGATTGGTGCTCGGGCTTCTTGTCGGCGTGTTGGCGGTCAACTTTGGCTTTGGGGAACTGGTGACGGACTGGCTGGCACCGCTGGGGACGATCTTTGTCAACCTGCTCAAGCTGATCGCGATACCGCTGATCCTGGCCTCGCTCGTCGTCGGTGTTACGTCGCTTTCGGACACGAGTAAACTGTCGCGCATCGGCGGGAAGACGATTGGGATTTACCTGGGCACAACCGTGATCGCGCTGCTTATCGGCTTGACGGTCGTCAATCTGGTGCAGCCTGGGCGCTTCGTCTCGCCTGAGATGCGCGCCGAACTGGAAAACTCGTACGTCGACGCGGCCGCTGACAAGCAGCAGGGTGCCATCGCTGCCGATGAGAGGGGGCCTCTGCAGCCGCTGATCGATATTGTGCCGGACAACTTCTCGTCGGCTCTGAGCGACAACCGAGCGATGCTCCAGATCGTGTTTGCTGCCATCGCCATCGGCTTTGGGCTGATGCTCATTCCGGGCGAGAAAGCCGAGCCGCTGATCCGCATTTTCGACGCCGCCAACACGCTCATCATAAAGCTGGTCGACCTGATCATGCTCTACGCGCCGATCGGCGTGTTCGGGTTGATGGCGGGTACCATCGTCAGTATCGTCGGCGACGATCCGGGCGAGTTGGGAAGATTACTGCTAGCACTCGGCGGGTACTGCCTGACCGTGCTGGCAGGTTTGCTGATCCACACGTTCATCATCTACCCGATTCTACTGCGCTTCTTCGGCGGAATGCCCGTCATGACGTTTCTGAGCCGGATCACCCCTGCTCAACTGATCGCGTTCTCGTCGTCCTCGAGCGGGGCGACGTTGCCCGTCACGATGGAGGTCGCCGAAGATCGGCTGGGCGTCAGCAAAGAGGTGTCGTCGTTCGTACTGCCCATCGGCGCTACGATCAACATGGACGGCACGGGGCTGTATCAGGCCGTCGCCGCCGTCTTCATCGCCCAAGTCATCGGCATGGATCTAACGCTGCTCCAGCAGGCGACCATCGTGCTGACGGCTGTTTTGGCGTCGATTGGAACGGCAGCCGTTCCGTCGGCGGGAATCGTGATGCTCGTCATCATCTTGGAGAGCGTCAACATCCCGGCAGCGGGGATCGCGCTCATCCTCGGACCCGATCGCATCCTCGACATGTGCCGGACGGTCACCAACGTGACCGGCGATTTGGCCGTATGCTCCATCGTGGCGTCGAGCGAAGGGCAACTCAACGTGCCTGCCGAAGTCGCCTAAAACGAAAATCGCCGTCGGACTCCTGTGCAGAGCCGAAGGCGATGGGTGTACACCCGAGAGGATTCGAACCTCTGACCTTTGGTACCGGAAACCAACGCTCTATCCAGCTGAGCTACGGGTGCGGATTGCCCAACATACGGAGATTGGATAGGCGCATCAAGACGATGCGAGTGCGCGCGCCGTTTATTGATACATTACGCTTGATCTGGTGTGGCAGGCTGCCGATATCGCGAGCACCCATTATTTTCCTGCTACCACCACCACACACGTTCGGGCAGTTTGCGCTCTCCGTTCAGAGGCCGTTTTTGTGATTTTCCTTCGCCGCCCGATTCGCTTCCCGCTCGACGGCCCAGTCGAGCAGCCGTATCCGCAGAGTCAGCCGACGGCGCTCTTCTGGGGCGTGCTGGTGCTTGCGGTCGCGTTCGTGGTGTATCAGGTAGCGGGCTTCCTGGCATTGCTCGTGCTCTCGGCATTGCAAGGCGTGTCGCTTGAGCGGCTGCTCATCGAGATGCAACAGGGCATCATGGCTCGCCCAACGCGCTGTTGGGAGCTAACGCTATCGGTCAGGTCATTGGACTAGGGGTGGTTGCGTGGATAGCGGCTCGGATGCACACGAGCCAACCCGACGCCTTCCTGCGCGTGCGGACAAAGCCCAATCTCGTGCTCTCCGTCGTTTCGATTCTGATCGTTTTGTGCCTCATCCCGGTCGTTCAGGTGATCGGTGAGTGGAACGCATCGCTGCCGCTGCCGGATGTTCTGCGCGACTTCGAGGCGTCGCAACTCGAGCTGATGGAGCGTGTGTTGAGCAGTTCGCAAGGGATGGGGGTCAATCTCGTCTTGCTGGCGCTCACGCCTGCGCTCTTCGAGGAGTTGATGTTTCGAGGCTATTTCCAGCGGCAAACGGAGCGAGCTACCGGACCAGCGTGGGGGGTCTTTTTGTCGGGTTTCATCTTTGGTGCCTACCACATGCGGGTGTCCCAAGTGGTCGCACTGGCGCTTCTGGGCTGCTTCCTAGCCTACGTCGTGTGGCGGACGCGGAGTGTGTGGACGGGGATGATCGTGCACTTCGCCTATAATGGATCGCTCGTCGTGCTCGCGGGCGTGGCCGACGACCCCGCGAGTGTGCTTGACTTGCCCGGTTACGCCTTTTGGTTGGGGCTGGTAGGGGCAGCAGGACTGATCTTCTGGTTACACCACGTCACCGCACTCACATCGGAGACCTTCGAGGAAGTAGAACCTCGTACCTTAGCGCCTCATTGACTCTGATCCCTTTCCCGATTTCCACATGAGCACGCCCAATACCTACGAAGACTGGACCATCGTCTTTTCGTCCTCGACCGATTACGAAGCCGATCTGGTGCGCGACCGCCTGGGCAACGAAGACCTGCGAGCCGTCGTCTTGACGCACCGCGACCACTCGTTCAACCTCAACGTCGGCGACCTTTCGGGCGCTCATGTGCTCGTCGAGCCGCAGTTTGCAGAGCAGGCTCGCGCCATTCTCAACGCCAAGCCGTTGACCGACGCCGAACTGGAAGAAGCCGCGATGTCGGCCAACCCGGTTTCGCCGGATGCCGAGAGCGAAGACGACGAAGCAGCGCTGGATTCGGGCATCGAGAGCATTTCGCTCACATACGACGACGACTCAGAGGCCGACGACGCAGATCGCACGTCGGTCTAACGTGGCGCGCGAGAGCATAACTCGAGTTTGGACCGCGCTGATCGGCGCTGTCGTCGTCGTCGCACTGTTGTGGTTGGGTAGCTGGTGGCTGGCGGCGGGCATCGCCGTTGTGGCGCTCGTCGCCCAATCCGAACTGTACGCGCTGGCACAGCAAGGCGGGATTCACGTACATCGGCGCTGGGGACTGCTGATCGGGCTTCTGGTCGTCGTGCAGGCGGTCGTTCCGTTTGCCGAAGCGTGGCTCTTCGTAGGGGTGGCGCTGTACGTCGCCTATCTACCGTTCGCCCCCCCAGACGAGCGGTTTCCCGCCGTCATCGGCATCACGCTGGCGGGAGCACTGTACCCGACGGCACTGCTGACGTGCGTGCTGCGGCTGCGACTCGAACTGGGGGGCTGGGGCCTGGACTATGAGCCGTTCTCGCAATCGCACGCGTTCTGGTTGACCTTCCTGGTGTTCTTCGCCGTGTGGGCGTCGGACACGTTCGCGTATTACTCGGGGCGCACGTTTGGAAAGCATCCGCTGGCGCCATTGGTCTCGCCCAAGAAGACGTGGGAAGGCGCCATCGGCGGAGCCACCGGGGCGGTCGTCGTGGGGTTGGTGTTCGGGCTGTTCGTGTTTCCCCGATTCGGGCTAGACGTGGCGCTGATCCACATCGCCGTGGTGTCGCTGATCGGCGGGGTCGTGAGTCCGCTGGGCGATTTGGCCGAAAGCCGGATCAAGCGGGCCGTCGGCGCCAAAGACTCGGGAAGCGTGTTGCCGGGGCACGGCGGCGTGCTGGACCGATTCGACGCCATCCTCGTCGCCGCTCCGCTATGCTACGTCTACCTACGCTGGACCCTCTTGGGCTGAGGCGGATCGGGGAACGGTGAAGACGGCGTTTCGTTGATTGGGTAGAGCAAGACCGAGTGCAGACCCATGGGATTATTCGTTTCCGGAAGCCGCCCCCAACCCCGACGCTTCGACTACGAACCACGCTACTACGACCCCCGGCGCGACGAATCGCTGCGGGGCAAGATGCGGGTCGCGCGCAAAGTGCACAAGCGGTCGTCGCCGACTAAGGCGCTCCTTTTCGGCGCGATGATCGTGATTGCGCTGTTCATTCTCAACTCACTCGACGACATCGGGGCGACGTGGTCGATGTGGATGGGATCGTAAGTGACACCGGTGCACCCGACTTCCGCCACTGAGTCCGAGAGCGACGGCATCATTCGTTTGATGCCCGAAACGCTGGCGAACAAGATCGCCGCGGGTGAGGTCGTGCAGCGGCCTGCGTCGGCTCTCAAGGAACTGATCGAGAACAGCCTGGATGCCGGGGCGCGCAGCGTTACGGTCGTCGTCAAGGGTGCGGGCGGTGAGTTGATGCAGGTGATCGACGATGGATCGGGCATGAGCCCGTCGGATGCGATGGCCTGTCTGCGGCGGCACGCAACGAGCAAGATTCGGGCGGTCGAGGACCTGGACACGCTACGGACCCTGGGCTTTCGTGGCGAAGCGCTGGCGTCGATCTCGTCGATTGCACGCGTCGAGATCAAAACGCGACGGGCGGAAGATGCCTCAGGGATTCGGCTGGTGGTCGAGGGGGGAGAAGTCGTCGCCAACGAGCCGGTTGCGTCGCCGCCCGGGACAAGCCTATCCGTGCGCAACCTGTTCTACAACGTCCCGGCGCGGCGAGCCTTCCTCAAGAAGCCGTCGACCGAATACCGGCACCTGCTCGACGCATTTCAGACACTGGCGCTCTCGCATCCACGCGTGGCGTTCGAGTTTCTCAACGGCGACGAGGACGTCTACCGCCTGCATGCGCACCCCGAAGGCTCGTTCTACGACGCGCTGGCCGCTCGTATCCGCTCGCTGTGGGACGACGAGTACGCACAAGGGGTAATCGAAGTGGAGGAGTCGACGAGTTATCTGACCGCACGCGGACTGCTCGGAAGGCCCGAGTTGGCGCGCAAGCAGCGTGGATTGCAACACGTGTTCGTGAACGGGCGCTACGTGCGCAACCGCTCGATCGAACACGCCGTCCGCTCGGCCTACGAGGGGCTGATGCCTGCTGATGCACACCCGTTCTACGTTCTCTTTCTCGACCTCGACCCGCGTCACGTCGACGTGAACGTGCATCCGACCAAGGCCGAAATCAAGTTCGACGACGACCAGGGCATCTACGCGTTCGTCCGCGCCGTCACGAGGCGAGCGATGAGCATGGGCGGCCTGTCCGTCGACCGGGCGACCGTCGATGCGTCGACTGGAAACAGCCTGATGGATCAGGCGCCGCTGGACGAAACGGGAGACGATATGGTCGAGCGTTCCTCCGCGTGGAGTCGTCCTTCGGGAGGATGGTCGATGCCCACGCCGCCTTCCAGGGTATCCGGTCAGGGTTCGCCGGGTAGTGCTTTTGCCTCGCCTCGTCCGGCATTCGACAGGCCGCCTTCCGATGCCCCGCTGTCGCCGATCGAGCAGAGCGACCTCCTGTTTCGCCCGCAGGCCCCTACGTCGCTGCCGTCGCTGTTCGCTGACGACGACGAGTCTGCGCCGCCCCGCGCTTCGGACGACGTGCTGGTGCAACTCCACGGCGCGTACATCCTGGCGTCGACGCGGTCGGGTATCGTTATCGTCGATCAGCAGGCGGCACATGAGCGGATCGTCTATGAGCGGGCTCTCGACGCCTTGCAGGACGGGCTGGCGTTGTCGCAGCAGATGATGCCGGAGACGTACACGTTCAGCGCGCCCGATCTGGCGCTGCTCAAAACGCTGCTCCCGCGCCTACGCGCGCTGGGCTTCACGCTGTCGGTTGGGAGCGGTCGCGCCGTCGTCGTAACCGGCTTGCCGACGGACGTATCGGTCGGCGAGGCGCGGACGCTGCTCGAAGACGTGCTCGATCAGTACCGGGAGATGCAGGACGACGAACCCGTCGCTCCGACTGTCGCCCTGGCGCGAAGCATCGCCAAGCGCCGCGCGCTGCGACGCGGCACCGTCCTCGATCCGCCCCGCATGCGCGATGTGGTCGACGAACTGTTCGCCTGTGCTACGCCCTTTGCCGCTCCCGACGGACGCCCGACGCTGATCCAACTCACGCTGAGCGATCTCGACCGACGTTTTGGTCGTGGATGACGCGGTCATGTCGGCGGTGCGGCAGATGCTGAGTTCAGGCTCGGCGCGCGTGCTCGTCGGCGTGAGTGGAGGAATGGACTCCGTCGTCTTGCTGCACGCGTTCACGCGCATCAGGAAGGAGTTAGACGCCCCTGTCTGGCTGGCGGCGGCGCACGTCAACTACGGATTGAGAGGCGAAGCGTCGGATGCGGACGAAGCGTTCGTACGCGAAATCTGTAGGCGGTGGAGCGTACCGTTGGCCGTTCGTCGGGTGCGATCCGATACTCCCGGCTCCAATCGGCAAGCGTGGGCGCGGCGCGTTCGCTACCAGTGGTTTCGCACACTGGCAAGCAGGCACGGCTTCTCACACGTCGCCGTAGCGCACCACCGCGACGATCAGGCAGAAACCGTTCTGCTCAAGCTCCTGCGTGGCGCAGGACCGGATCGGCTGATTGGTATGAAGAGCGTGCGCCCCCTCGGATCGGCAGTCGTACTCCGTCCTTTTCTCGGTCTGAGCCGGGCCGAACTGAACGCCTATGCCGAGCGGCATCGACTGGAGTGGCGCGAGGATGTGTCCAACGCGTCGGACGCCTACGACCGAACGCACGTCCGGTCGCTTCTCGAACGCTTGGGTGGATCGGCCTCGGTCGTGCGAACGGTGCGGCTGCTCGACCGGCAGTACACCGACCTGATCGGCCCGCAACTCAAAGCCGTCTGGCAACGCGCGGTCGATGGGGATCGGCTGTTGCTCGAACCGCTCCGCAACGTCCACCCGACGTTGCGCGACATGGTGCTGACTGACGCCCTCCGTGATCTGCTAGGCGTACGTCCCACCGAAGCACGAATTGAGCAGGTCCAGCGCCTCGTCGATGCCCAGAAGGGCAAGCGTGTTACGTTCAAAGGAGGAGTCGTCTGGCGCGAGCACAATGCGCTGCGATTCGTCCGCCAGCCTCAAAGGCGACCGCAAGCGAGCACGGTGCGTCCGAGTAGGTGGGCGATGTGGGGAGCGTTCTGCGTAGACGCTAGCGAACCCGTCTCTCGCCCTGAACTGCTCTCGACCGATCCCTCGAACGCCTGGGTTGCCGCCGACGCGCCGTGGCCGCTGACCGTTCGGCGCTGGAAAGCGGGCGATACCCTTCGAACGATGGGGGGGCAGACCAAGCTGGTTTCGGACGCGCTGACCGAAGGCCGCATTCCGACGTCTGAGCGCGCCGAGTGGCCGGTCGTGTGCGCGGGCGACACCATCGTATGGGTGCCGGGTGTCCGGCGGGCGTCGTCGTGGCTCGTCGATGCGGGTGCGCCTGCAGTCCGGCTGACGTGGCGTGAGGGGGACTCCTAGCCAGGGCGCACGCAAACTGAACCCCTCAATCTCCCCTCTTTTCAGTCGTCATTCCTGCGAAGGCAGGAAACCACAACTGACTCACAAGCCAGAAAACGGCGATGATACCAAGTCCGGGATTTAGCGGTGCATTTTCTACATCGTCATCCTGAGGCTTTCGAAGGACCTCCTTGCGTTGCCGTCAGAGCGCGGGGATCCCTTTGGCAAGCTCAGGGCAGGCTCTTCGACTTCGCTCAGGATGACGAACAAGGGACGCACCAGCATTTCCCGGCTGTGTGTACGCAGAACGGGCGCCCCGACCGAAGCCGGGGCGCCCGCTAAGGACTGAGCCGAAGGGTTAGCTGCGGACGCGGCGGTCTTCCACGTCGGCTTTCTCGCGGAGCGAGCGCATCAGCTCGGCGCGGACCGTCTGGCGGCGGCGCGATTCGAGTTCGTTGCGCAGACTCGTTTTGGTCGCTTCGGGCATTTCGGGCGTCGAGGCAGCGCTGGTGACACGGGCTACGATGCCTGCCGATTCGCTCGTGACGACGGGTGTCGTCTGGCCGCTCGGTGTGGCGAGGATGGCACCGACGGCGCGTGGGGCCGGTCCTGCCGTTCCCAAGATCGGGGAGGCAGCGCGCACGTTGAGGCTGCTCACCGACACGCCCGGCAGGTTGCGGACGGCGTCGAAGCCACCGCTGGCGAGAGCAT
>CAXBBB010000076.1:0-8221 GCA_963973615.1 uncultured Rhodothermales bacterium
GTGTCGTCCTTCTTGGTCGTCGTCGCTCCGACGCGGCCCATTCCCGACATGCTCAGCTGCGAAGCCGAGATACCGTTGTCGACGTAGAACTGCATGACAGCGTTGGCGCGGGCCTCGCTGAGGCTCTGCGGATTACGCTCGCGCGGTCCGGCGAAGCCTTCGATACGCGTCGTGATGCAGGCGCAGTCGCGCGTGATCCAGGGCTTCCGCGGTCAAGACCGACGAGTTGTTCATGAAGTAGGCCGAGTTGAGTTCTGCGATGTCAGCACATGGGTTGGCCGTCATAGCAGGGTTGACGACCTGCGTCAGCGTAGCCGTATCGCTACCGGCGTTGTTGCGAACCGTCAGCGAAACCGTGTAGGTGCCCGGCTGGCTGTAGACGTGCGTTGGGTTTGCACCCGTGCCCGTCGTTCCATCGCCGAAGTTCCACGTATAGTCGAGCGGCGTGTCACCACGAACGTTCGAGCTGAAGCGGACCGTCTGACCCGTCATTGAGGGGTTCGGCGTCGAGTTGATCGAGACGACCGAAGCGGCAACTGGCGGCGCAACGACAGTCGTCGTCATCGACTCGCTGTCCATCGAGCGTCCGTTGGAAGCCGTGAACGTGACGGTGTAGGTACCGGGGCGGTCGTAGCTATGCGTAGCGACGAGGCCTGTGCCCATGTTGCCGTCGCCAAAGTCCCAGCGGTACTCGACCGGCTGCGTGGCGTTCATGTCGACCATCGCCTCGTACGTTCCGCTCTGTCCAACCTGGAGGGTCGACGGACCATCGATCGACAGTACGTCGACGGCGGTGAAGGCCTTCTTGTTGTTGAACTTGAGGCCGAACGTCAAATTGCTGACGAGGTCGAACGAAGCAAAGTCATGGAGGTCAGGCTGGTAACCCGGCTCGACACCACTCTGAAAGTCTACCCCAACTCCAGCGGCCCCATCTGCCTGATCTGCGGCTCCGTCGAACCAAGTATCAGCGAAAGAGAAGAGCGACTGGACGCCCATCGTGAAAGCGGTGCGTTTGTTGATGTAGTAGTCAAATCCAAAGCCGACCTGGGGGCCGAGCGCGAACTTGGTACCTCCTCCAGTTGCAGAAGGAGTGTAATCTGCGGTATTCCCGATCATGGCTCCGGCACCAATCTCTGCATAGGGAGAGAAGTTGCCAGCCGTCTGGAAACGGGTAATCAGGTAAAGCGGGTAGCGGAAGCCACTTTGACCAAAATCTTTGAATCGGTTGAACAGGGCTGGGTTGCCGCTGTCCTCGTTCATCGAAAGCGGTGCGATGAGACCGGGAAAGTATGCTACCCCACCACCGACAGCGACGGAGAAATTGGGTGTGTACTGATACCCGATCTCCAACTGGCCAGAAAGGGGGAACCGGCCGTCGACGCTATACTCGTTTCCGTTAAAGGAAGAGTTGAGGTCGCCGATATAGCTGGTGATGCCGATTTTCGGCGTAAAGTAAAGAGTTTCGGTAGGGCGCAGGTCTTGCGCCCATGAGGCGCCTGCCATCAGCAGGGCCAAGAGCAACAGGGCAGTCGCCTTGAGGGGGGAACGGGTCATGAGATAGCCTCCTTGGGGAGAAATTGGGTGGATTCGTGTGATGGGATTGTCCTGCTTGTGACAGAACGTGTGTCAAGCTAAACGAAGCAGAGGCGCGTCAGTTAGCAGAAATGTGTTACGCATTCCGTGATTCCCACGAAGATCGCGTGCTTGACAGGCGCGCCTTGTCGCAATAAAGCAACGAAAGAATTTCAAAACGCCAACTATATATGCAAATCCAATTTTTGGATTTGCATACAAGCCCCTAATAAGTAAGGGCTTGTGTGGGAGTGTGGGGAATGACGATTCGCTATCTCCCATCTCCACATGATTGCTGGGTTTTTGCGCCGCTATAGAATCGCACCTTTCCAGCATAAGCCGTACTCTAGCTTACAGGCTGCTCACACCCTTTTCAAGGGCGCTCTTGTAGTTGGCAGCCTTGTTAGGGTGGATGATGCGCTTAGTGGCCAGCCGGTCCAGGTACGCCTTGGTCTCGGACAATAATTCCTGCGCCCGCGTCTGATCCGTCTCGGCTTTGAGTTGTTTGATAAGGGAGCGGACGCGACTGCGGTGCATACGGTTGCGATCCCGACGCTTTTCGGACTGGCGGACGCGCTTGGCGGCTGATTTGTGCTGCGGCATGATAGAAGGGAGTATGAGGTATGCGGAGCGCGGTAAACTACGCGCGCAACTACTTCTTCAGAGAGACCGATTTATAGGTTTCACCCGAAAGGCACAACGTCTGATCTGTAAACAGGCCATATATCGGCGATGTTACGTCCGTTTACTACTCGCCGATCTATATGAAGTCCTTCCTTCTCGACCTCTTCTCTCTCGATCCGACTGCGCGCACCGTTGTCGTGATGGATGATGACAGTACGGGCGCTCCTCGGCAGTACCGGGTGACTCCGTCGCGGTTGTTGTACGGAAGTATTGGCTTGGCTCTCGCTTTGGTGGTGCTGACTATTCTGCTGACTGTGTTCAGTCCGCTTGAGCGGCTGATGCCGGGGTACGAAGCGAAAGAGGCACGCGAGGTAGCGCAGCGACAGCAGGTTGCTCTCGATGCGCTGCAAGACTCGTTGCGGCTGCAGCGCGAATACGTACTCAACCTTCGGGGGCTGATGGGAGGTATTGGTTCGCCTGTTCAGGCTGGAAGTGGTGAGTCGATTGATGCTGTGCGTTCTTCGTCTCCAGCGGTCACGCCTTCTGTTGCGGCTTCATGGGTGGGGCGCACTGCGCGCAGGGGCAGAGTGGAGGCGTCGGGGTCGGCGTTTCCGGCGCTCTTTCCTATCCAAGGTGTACGAACGCGAGGCTTCGATGCGACAACGGGGCACTTCGCCATTGACATCGCTGCCGAGGAAGGGTCGGCGGTGCGAGCTATCGAGGGCGGGTTCGTTGTACTGGCCGATTGGACGCATGAGGGCGGATATACTATCGCGGTGCAGCACTCAGACGGATTCGTTTCGATTTACAAACACAACAGCAGCCTGCTCCGGAGATCAGGGGATGCCGTGCAGGCGCGCGACGTGATTGCGCTGTCCGGCAATACAGGTGAGGTGACGACAGGACCGCACGTTCACCTCGAATTGTGGCGCGATGGCGTGCCGATGGATCCCGAGACCTTCCTGATGGCGTTGTAGGCGGACGCCTTTCCCTCTTCTCCACCTATACGTTTCTCTCATGGCACTCTTCAACCCCGGTTCGTCGGATTCCAATTCACGCAACGCGCCTTCCACTCGTAGTTCAGGGCCGAGCACGCCCAATCAGATTAACATGATCGGCGAGGGGACCGTTCTCGAAGGCACTGTTCGCGCCGATGGGGATCTCAACATCAACGGCAAGGTGATCGGCAAGGTGTTGGTCAAGGGCAAAGTCGTCGTCGCTCAAAGCGGCTCGATCGAAGGCGAGATGGCAGCGACGAGTGCCGATTTAGGGGGGATGTTTGACGGCACGGCTACTGTCGAGGAGCGGCTGACACTGCGTGGCAACGCTCGGGTGACGGGTACCCTCAATGTGGCTCGGTTAGTGATTGAGGAGGGAGCGATCTTCGATGGTGATGTGGTCATGGGTAAGCGCAAGGTCGCTTCTGGATCACTCGACCCGCTGCCTAAGTCGCCCTCTTCGGGTGCTTCTCAGGCTGAAAAGGTAGCCTGACGTGGCCTCGTCGGACGACCCGCACTGGCTCCAAGCGACGCGTGAAAGTGGCGGCTACGCCGGGCTAGGCTGGCAGATTGCCGGGACGCTGGTGATGTTCGTTGGTATCGGCATCGGGTTGGATCTATGGCTGGGTACGGCGCCGTGGTTCATTTTGGCAGGCGCGGGAGTGGCAATGGCAAGCGTCGTCGCTCAGTTGTGGCGGGTCAACGCCGAGATGAGTCGGGCGTCGGATCGGAAGCGGGCCGAGCAGGAGGCACGGCAGGGTGAGTAGCGCCCGTTCATCTGCATTTCAATGGGTCTTGCGGACGTGCTCACGCGGCCGCGCGTAGTTTGATAGTCTTCTACCCATTGTCTCCTCTCATGTCCGCATCGCTCTGGGCCAGCATCGCACCCGCCGTTGGCATTGGTGTGCTGTACGCGCTTCTTGCTGTCGTGACGGCGCTTCGGTCAGCCAAGCAGGAGGGCATCGCATTCATGGCGACCTTTGTGGGTGGCATGATGGTGCGAATGGTGCTCACTCTTGGGTTAACGGCTTTGGTGTTGTTTGCCTTCACGCCTCCGGCTCCTGTCGCGTTTGCTGTCACGATGGCTGTGTTTGTGCTGGTCGGCATGACGACCGAAACCTTGCTTACGCTCCGCCACTTGCGTCGCGCTTCCTGATGTTGATTTCTCCCTCTTCGATGATCGCCTCTTTGCTTCGCCGCTCGGCTCTGCTGCTCCTGCTGCTGCTCATCCCGGCGCCACTGCTCGCTGCAGATAGTACTGGGGGTGACCCGGACGCCGTCGGTCACTCAGCGGATGGCAACTACTTCGACTATGGAGTGGGCAAGATTGAGCTTCCGCGTCTCTTTCTCGTGCGTCGCGCCGACGGTTCGCTAGGCTTTGATGGTTTTTGGTCGACCGAAAGCGCGTTGCTGAACGGCAGCTATACGCTCGGTCCGATCACGCTGACGGAAGATGGTCTGGCCCGTTCGGGCGCCACGCTTCTAGGCGACGGGGTCACCGACACCGAGGCGGCCGAAACGCTGGTGGATGGGACGAGCGGCAATGAGGTCTCTCCCGTCATCGATAAGGCGAGTCCTGCTCAGGTCCGTGAGATCATCGACGCCCACATGCACTACTACTTCCCTGTCGCCTATGCAGGAGAGGGGGAGATTGTAATCGACTTCTCGATCACGCGGCAGTTGCTTTTCGTCTTCGTCTCTGCTCTGCTGGTATTGCTGGTCGGGTTGAGTATGGCGGGCAAATACAAGAAGGGAATCGGCAGCAGCACGGCGCCGCGCGGTGTGTGGCAAAACATGATTGAGACGATCATCATCTTTATTCGAGACGATGTGGCCAAGCCCGCTATCGGCGTCAAATATCGTAAGTACCTACCCTACTTGCTGAGCGCGTTTTTCTTCATCCTGATCGGCAACCTGCTGGGTCTGCTTCCGCTCGGCGTAACGGCAACCTCGCACATTATGGTCACGGCGGCGCTGGCTTTGGTCACGTTCCTGGTGACGCAGTTCGCGGGCACGAAAGACTACTGGATGCACATTTTCAACCCGCCGGGCGTGCCGGGGTTTGTCAAGCCGATCCTCGTGCCTATTGAGTTCGTCGGCCTGTTCACCAAGCCGCTTGCCCTCGCCTTCCGCTTGTTCGGCAACATGGTGTCGGGTCACCTGGTCATCGTGTCGATCATCGGGTTGATCTTCATCTTCTCGGCGCGTATCAGTCCGGTCGTCGGCGGTATTGCGGCCCCGGTTGCTATTCTGATCACCATCTTCGTCTACCTGCTCAAGATCATGGTGAGCTTCGTGCAGGCTTACATCTTTACGATGCTTTCGGCCGTGTTCATTGGTATGGCAGCCGAGGAGCATCACCATCACGAGCACGAATCATTCGGCGATGCGGCGGGGCACAACCGCGTTCCGCACGGCGACGGCGCGCTGCCGCAGGGTGAGCATCACCTTTCGGACTACCTCTCGGCCACGCCGAACCACCCCGAAAACAAAGGCGCCGCCGTCCCAGCCTGATTCGTGCCTAAATAGTGCGTCGGATTCGTCACATTTAGCGTCTTCTCCACGCCACTCGCAAGCCAACTTCGCCCTTTGTAGGGCATCTTACCGGTCTTCCACACCCCAAACCTCGCTCCACCGAAATGGACAGTACAGCTTTTGCCTTCCTCGCCGCCGGACTCGGCCTCTTAGGTGCCACCCTCGGTGCCGGAATGGGCATCGGTCGCCTCGCGTCTTCGGCCCTCGAAGGCATCGCCCGCCAGCCCGAAGCCGCCAACGACCTCCGCGGCACGGCGATCATCCTTGCGGCCTTCATCGAAGGCGTGGCGATCATCGCGCTCGTGTTCTCGTTGGTGTTCTTCTTCGTCATCTAAGACGAACGCCCGGCTACCGCTTGGCCTTTGGGCTGGGCGGTAGCGTCCCGCGGGGGATTGCCCCGCACTCTTTTTCAGGCCGACGCGCTCCGCGCCGACGCCGACTCGCCTCCAACCCGACTGGCCGACGATGTCGACGCTGCTCTTTACGTTTCCCACCGGAGATGGTCCCGCCCGCCCCGCCTCGCTCGTCGTCGACGCGCCGCAGGTAGCTGGCGAAGAAGCGCACAGCGCTGAGCTTCCCTACGAGAAGCCGGTCCCTGGTCTGCTCCAGCCCAAGCCCGGTCTGCTGATCTTCACGCTGATCGTGTTCGGTCTGGTGATGCTGATTCTGCGCAAGTTTGCATGGGGGCCGATCTCTAAGGCACTCGAAGACCGCGAGCGCAACATCGAGGACTCGCTCTCGCAAGCCGAGCGCGCCCTCGCCGAAGCCAAAGCGATCCAGGCCGACAACGAGAAGGCCCGCCGCGCTGCCGAAGCCCAGGCTACGCAGATCCTCCGGGAAGCCCGCGAGGCCGCCGAGCGCACCGCCTCGGAGCTCCGGACCCAAGCCGATCAGCGCATCTCCGACCGCTTGGCCGCAGCAGAAGCCGACATCGAGCGTCAGAAGCAAGCCGCGTTAGGCGAGCTTCGTGCCGAAGTCGCTGGTCTCGCCATCACGGCTGCCGAGAAGATCCTCCGCGAGAAGCTCGACGCAACCGAGCAGCGCCGCCTGGTCGATCAGTTCATCGACACGCTCCCCCGCAACTAGGGCGGTCGCCCTCTTCTTGGGCCGCGCCGTCCGTTGACTGGCGCCGGTTCAAACCTCCGCTCGAAGGGCAAGCGCCAAGCGCTTTTCTCTCCGAACACCTCCATCGCCTTTCCGCCGCAGATCGCCGCATGACGACTCCCGTTGCCCGCCGCTACGCCCAGGCGCTCTATGCGCAGGCCGATCAGACCGGTCACGTCGCCGCCGTCGATGCGGATGTCGAACTGATGCGCGATACGTTAGGCCACTCGCCCGATTTGCGGCGCGTCATGGAGAGTCCCGTCGTTTCGCGCGAGAAGAAGCAGACGATCCTAACCAGTTTGTTCTCGGGCAAAGTCGACAAGCAAATGGACACGTTCCTATCGCTGCTGATCGAGAAAGATCGGATCGAAGACATTCCCGCAATCGTCGAGGCGTATCAGGCGATGCGTGACGATCAGCAGAACGTCGTTGTCGCCAAGGTGCGTACGGCCCAGGCGCTGGCTCCCGACGAATCGGCCCAGTTGCAGAAGGCACTTGCCTCGCAGACCGGTGGCAACGTGCGGCTCGAAACGCAGGTCGACGCCGACCTTATCGGTGGCATGATCGTCCGCGTGGGCGACACGGTCTACGACGGCAGCGTCCGTCACCAGTTGCAGACGCTGCGCGATCGCTTCGCCCAGCCCGCTACGTCGACGATCGCTCTCAACTAAGTATATCTCCGGCTCCGGCCGACTTTTCTCTACCGCTATGGCATCCGCAATCCGCCCCGACGAAGTCACCTCGGTCATCCAGCGCGAACTGGGAGGCTTCACGTCTGAAACCGGCGTTTACGAAGTCGGCACCGTCCTCCAAGTCGGCGACGGCATCGCACGTCTCTACGGCCTGTCGAATGTGCAGGCGGGCGAGCTGATCGAGTTTCCCTCGTCCGGCGCGACTGGCATGGTGCTCAACCTTGAGGAAGACAACGTCGGCGCGGTCCTCTTCGACCACGCGGACGAAGTCAAGGAAGGCGACGAAGCCCGTCGTACGCAGAACATCGCCTCGATCTCGGTAGGCGACGCTATGCTCGGCCGCGTCATCGACCCGCTCGGTAAGCCGATGGACGGCAACGGCCCGATCGGTGGCGACGTGTACAACATGCCGCTCGAACGCAAGGCGCCGGGCGTGATCTACCGCCAGCCGGTTACCGAGCCGGTCCAGACAGGAATCAAGGCTATCGACGCCATGATCCCGATCGGACGCGGCCAGCGTGAACTCGTCATCGGCGACCGCCAGACGGGTAAGACGGCGGTTCTGATCGACACGATCATCAACCAGAAGCGTACGCACGCCAAGGATGCCGAAGGCAATGCGCTCGACAAGCCGGTCTTCTGTATCTACGTCGCCATCGGCCAGAAGTCGTCGGCCGTCGCCCAGGTGCGCCGCGC
>CAXBBB010000077.1:0-8206 GCA_963973615.1 uncultured Rhodothermales bacterium
ACCGACGTTCGATGCTGTGATCGGCGAACTGCCGGGCCAAGTGCGCGTGGGCGACGTCGTGTTTGGCGACGACCAGCAACCCGCTCGTGTCTTTGTCGATTCGGTGGACGATGCCGGGCCGGATCGTCGGTGCACCCGGCACGTCGGGCGTTGCGTTGACGAGCGAGAGGCCTTCGATGCGCGGTGCCGACGGCTCGTCGTCGCTGTCGTCGTCCTCTTCGTCGAACGACAGGGGGGAGGCGCCGACGTGGTGCAGCAAGGCGTTGACGAGCGTACCCGTCCGGTTGCCGTGGGCGGGATGAACCACCATTCCCGCCGGTTTGTCGACGATCAGCAGGTGCTCGTCCTCGAACACGATCGACAGCGGAATGTCTTCGGGCGATGCCGCGAGGGGCGGGGGTTTGAGCAGCGTGCAGCGGATCGCGTCACCCGGCATCACGCGCTGCGATGGCTTATCGATGGTCTCGTCGTTGACGCGGACGCGAGCATCTTTGATGGCCGTCTGGACCTTGCTCCGCGTCGCGTTGGCGATGTGGCCGGTCAGGTAAACGTCGATGCGCTCGTTCTCGCTGTACCCGGGCGGCACCTCCAGCACGATATGAGTCGGAATCGGCGTGGGGTAGTTGGGATCTTCGTCTCTCTGCTTCATCAAGCTGGAACGCTGAGTTGAGGAGAAAGAGCCAGCAAACAGCAAACTTGGTCCTTACTCGCAGGCTGTAGCACGTCAGACGTGCGTGATCACTTCGATCAGCCGATCCACATCGCCCTCGCTTGTGTACCAATGCGGCGACACGCGCAGCAGCCCGTTGCGAACCGACACGATGATTCCTGCATCCGCCAACCGCTCACGCAGCGCTTCAGCGTTGGGCACCTCGACTGTCACAATGCCCGAAGCGTGAGCCGTCTCACTCGAACCGTAGCGACGCAGGCCCAGCGCGTCCAGTTCATGGGCGATTCGAGCTGCTGCATTTTGAGTGCGATCCAGACAGTCTGCGTGTCCAATCTCTTCGACTTCGGCGAGTGCGGCGTCCAGCGCGACCAGCCCTGCGTGGTTGTGCGTTCCGATCTCGAAGCGGCGCGCGTCGGGCCAGAAGTGCAGGTCGTAATCGGTGAACGCGTTCCAGTCGACCGGCCCGCCCAACCATCCGGCTCTCGGAGTCACCACATCGAGCAAATCATCCGAGACGTACGCCCACCCAACGCCGCGCATGCCCATCAGCCACTTCTGCGCGCCGCACGAAACCCAGTCGGCGCCCCACGCGGAGACGTCCATCGGGAGCGCCCCCGCGCCTTGGATCGCGTCGACGGATAGCCAGGCGCCCTGCGCGTGCACGATCTCTGCCACTGCTGGCACGTCGAGTCGGTAGCCCGATAGAAACTGCACCCACGACACTGAGACGAGCCGGGTGCGCGGCGTCATCGCCTGCTCGATGGCGTCGAGTGACACTACGCCGCGTACGGTTGGAATCAAGTCGACGACAACCCCTTTGCGCTCCAGGTGTTGGAACGGGTAGACGTTGGCTGGAAACTCGCAGTCTGGAATCGCGATGCGGTCGCCGGGCTGGAGCGGCAGCCCTTCGGCGAGCAGGCTCAGCGCGTCCGACGTGTGGGCGGTAAACGCGATCTGGTCGGATCGGCATCCAGCCAATCGAGCCGATCGCTCGCGCACCGATATGAGGATGGGTTCAAACGCTGTCCATCCACCGATGTCGTCAGAGGTACTCCCACTGCGCACGTTGAGGAAGTCCGAAAGAGCCGCTCGCGTTTGCTTGCTCAGTACACCCGACGCGGCATGGTCGAGGTAGGTGACGCGGTCGGTATGGGCGAATCGGTCGGAAAGTGGCATGTGCTGGAGGACAAAGGGGGAAGCCGCTCGTTCCAGGTAGGGGAAGCAGTGCCTACTTCTCGCCTCCTTTGTCGATCACTTCGTCGGCCTGTTTCAACTCGTCGGCGTCTGCTTCAGGGTCTGCGTTGTCGGGGTCCGGCGCGGGAGCGAGTTCGAGTTCGGCAACGAGCGGAAAGTGGTCCGACCCCACGCCGCCGAGCCGTTCGAGCGAGACGAGGCGGAAGTGGTCGGTGGCGAATACGTAGTCGAGCGGCCAGCGGGCGAAGAAGTAGTCGGCGTGGAAGGTGTGGTAGAATCCGCGTCCTAAGCGCGGGTCCATCAGGCCGCTGATCTCTTGGAATAGGCCCGTCGAGTAGCTCCACGCCACGTCGTTGAAGTCACCCATGACGATGGCGGGGCCGCTCTCGTCGCGAACCATCTTGCCGACGAGCACGATCTCGGCGTCGCGGTCGGTCGTGTCGTCCGATTCCTTTGGAAACGGCGGCTTGGGGTGGATCAGGTGCATGCGCACGCGCTGGCCGCCCACGTCCACGAAGAAGTGAAACGACGGTACGTCCTCCTCGAACATCTCCCGGACGTTCGGTTCGATCAGCGGCAGGCGGCTGTAGAGTAGCATCCCGTACGTGTTGTCCAGCGGCCTGCGCAGCACGTGCGGATACTCCGCCTCGTGACGTCGCATCTGGTCTTCCCACCACGCATCCGGCTCGGTGAGCAGGATCAGGTCGGCGTCTTGAGACTCGATGTATGCGTGCAAATCGTCAGCCTCGCGGTTGTCCATCAGCACGTTAGCAGTGAGCAGCTTGAGCGTCGGCTGCCCGCCTTTGGCCTCAGTCATCTGATTGGGCCAGAGCGGCGTAAATGGGCCGATCTCAATCGCTTGGCCGATGAGCGCCAGGCCCACAAGTGTTGCGGCGAAGCCGGGGAAACTGTTGAACTTGGGCCGCATGGCGAGCAGTGCGATCAAAAAGGCCAGCAGTATCAGGGCGATCTGAACGCGAGGGAAGTCGAAGATTCGCACCCACCACGCGTCGTTTCTGAAAATGGGAATCGCCGTCATTGTGACGGGAATGAGGGCCAGAGCCGCGACGGTTTTACGCATGGGGAGAGAGTTAGGCGCGTGCGAACTGCTTGCCTGCGAGTTGGCGGACGTGCCCGGCAAACTCAAGTTCGAGAAGGTAGACCAGGGCGGTGGAGACTTCGACGCCCGTCGCGTCGCACAGCGCGTCGAGGTGAATCGGGGTGCGCGATAGTCCGTCGTAGAGCGTTTTCTTTACGCCCGATAGGGTAGGGACCGGTGCCGCGTCCGATGCTCCGACCGGCGGCTCGCCGAGTTCTTCGAGCATGTCGTCGAGAGAGACTACGAGTTTGGCATGCCCGCGCTGGATCAGCCGGTTGGTGCCGCGTCCTACTTCCGAGTCAAAAGGCCACGGCAGCGCGAATACCTCGCGGTTTTGCTCGACGGCCACGCGCGCCGTGATGAGCGATCCGCCCTTTTCGGTACCCTGAGCAACCAAAATCCCGCGCGACAATCCGCTGATGATGCGGTTGCGACGCGGGAAGTTGGGGCCGTCAGGCTTGGTGCCAATCGCGTATTCACTGAGGACGGCCCCTCGGTCCATGATCGTGCGGGCGAGTCGGGAGTTGCGCGCCGGGTAGATGCGATCCACGCCCGACCCCAGGACGGCAATCGTCCGGCCACCACCGTCGAGTGCGCCCTGATGCGCTTGGGTGTCGACGCCGTAGGCCAGTCCGCTGACGATCGTCCAGCCGGCTTCGGCGGCTTCCCGTGCGAAGCGGTAGGCCGCGCGTTTGCCCTCGTCTGTAGCTTTGCGCGTGCCGACGATGGCGAGTGCGCGGTCGTCGGTGGGATACAACTCGCCCAGCGTCCACAGGAAGGCGGGCGTGTCGTGGATCGTGTGGAGCGGGTGGGGGAAGCCTGCGTCGCTGGCCGAGATGAAGCGGGCGCCGATCCGTTCGGCGGCGTCGAACTGTGCGTCTATCTGTCTATCGTCCTCGAACGTGCCGATGGCCGACGCCGTCTGGGGACCGATGCCCGGCACGGTCGCCAACTGGTGTGCGTTGGACCGGCGCGCCGCGCGTGCTGACCCGAAGCGTTCGACGAGCAGTCTGATGCGTCCTGGACCCACGCCGGGCGTCAGCGACAGGGCAATCAGCGCGCGTGCTTCCTCCTGCGCCTGGCGCTCAGTTTTAGGGGCTTGGGGGATCGAGAACGAGTCGTCGAACAGGGAGGGCGTCATTCGCGATCCTTTTGGATGGCGCTCCACAAGCCGCGTTTGAGTTCGTCTAGTCCGATCTGTGCGACGGACGAGATGGGGTACACCTCCAGGTCGTCGGGCAGCGAGGCCTTTACTTCGTCGATGAAGTCGTCGCGCGTGTCGGCGGGCCACAGATCCATCTTGCTGACAGCGATGGCACGCGGCTTGTCGAGCAGGTCGGGCTCGAACGCTTCCAGTTCGGCGAGGAGCGTGTAATACACGGCACCCGCATCTTCCTGCTCGGCGGAGACGACGAACAGCAGCACAGCGTTACGCTCGATGTGCTTGAGAAAGCGGTGCCCCAGCCCTTTGCCCTCGCTGGCGCCCTCGACAATGCCGGGAATGTCTGCGATCACGAACGACTGCCAGCCGTCAACGCCTACGACGCCGAGCGACGGGGCCAGGGTCGTAAAGGGGTAGTCGGCGATCTTGGGGCGTGCCGCCGACAGGCTCGACACGAGCGTGCTCTTGCCTGCGTTGGGGAAGCCGACCAAGCCGACATCGGCGAGCAGCTTGAGTTCGAGTTGTACTTCGCGTTCTTCGCCGGGAAGTCCGGGTTGTGCGTACTGCGGCGCCTGACGCGTCGACGACCGAAAGTGCCAGTTACCCTTGCCTCCCAGTCCGCCTTTTGCGAGCAGGAGGGTGTCGCCGTCTTCCAGCACCTCGCCAATCAGTTCGTCGGTATTGGCATCGCGGACGACGGTCCCCGTCGGAACGTGAAGCACGATGTCCTCGCCCGATCTGCCGGTCTTGTTCATGCTGCCGCCGCGCTTTCCATCTTCGGCGTAGTGGTGCCGGTTGTAGCGCAGGTCGAGGAGGGTATAGAGTCGGCTGTCGCCGACGAGCAGGACCGATCCACCGTCGCCGCCGTCGCCGCCGTTGGGACCTCCCATCGGTTCGTACTTCTCGCGTCGAAACGTTCGCTCGCCCGCGCCGCCTTTTCCGCTTCGTACGCTGAGCGTGACGTAGTCTACAAACTTCATGGAGGCGCCTGGGTCGGTCGGGTAACTTGAACGGCTCAAAGTACGACCCCGCCGTTTTCTATGTCTGATGTCTCATCCTCCGATCCCGTAATCGTCTACACCGACGGCGCGTGCAGCGGTAATCCCGGTCCAGGCGGATGGGCCGCTCTCCTGCGCCATGGCGACAACGAACGCATCTTGACCGGAGCCGAAACGCACACGACGAACAATCGGATGGAGATGATGGCGTGCCTCGAAGCCCTGCGTGCGATGAAGCGTCCGATGCACATTCGTATCCACACCGACAGTGCCTACGTCCAGCGCGCGTTCGCCCAGGGCTGGCTCGCCAACTGGCAGAAAAACGGTTGGAAGACGGCCAGCAAGAAGCCCGTGGAGAATCAGGACATCTGGCAGCAACTCTTGGAAGCAGCCGCCCCGCATCGTGTCGAGTGGATCAAAGTCAAAGGCCACGCCGGAAACCCCGACAACGAGCGGGTCGACGGACTGGCCGTGTTTGCGATGAAGGAGCACCAGGAGGCGAACCGAACCGGGCGGTAGATCTCCTTCGCTAGGACGCTGACACCTCCCCAGGCCCGCTCAGCGCATTAACGAAGGCAGCTCGGAAGTCGTCCACGTGCGCGGTGCGAATAGCCAGAGTCAGATGGTGCGCATCGCGCGACGCGAACAGAGGCCCACCAGGCTCTTCAGTAGCTTTCCTGTCCGGCGAGCGTGACGACGAATCGGCTGCCGACGTCGGGGGTGGCGGTGGCTTCGACCGCACCTCCGTGCCGCTCGGCAATCCGGTGCACCAGGGCGAGGCCGATGCCGGTGCCTTCGTACTGGTCCTTCGTGTGAAGGCGCTGAAAGGGCCGGAAGATACGGGCAGCCTGCTGTGGGTCAAATCCGATTCCGTTGTCCTCGATTACGAGCCGCACTGTCCCGCTGGTCACAGTAGCTGCGATAGAAACGACGGGTAGGGTGCCGGGGCGCGAAAACTTGAGCGCGTTGCCGATGAGGTTGAGCAAAAGTTGGTGCATCTGCGTCGGGTCGGCGCAGACGGTGGGCAGAGAGCCGTCCACCTGTACCTGTCCGTGCGTTTCTCGGATCCGCGCTTCGAGGTCGATCAGTACCCCATGCAGGGTGGCGTTCAGATCGACGGCAACGAAGTCGCGGGGAGTCGTCGCTACGCGCGACAGGGCCAGTAGATCGCGTATGAGGCGGCTCATGCGCTGCGCCGCGTCCTGGATCCGGTCCAGGAAATGGGCGCTCTCCTCATCCATCTGCTTCCGGTAGCTCGTGTCCAGCATCTCGGCAAACGTGTGGATCTTGCGGAGCGGTTCCTGAAGGTCGTGGCTGGCGACGTAGGCGAAGTCCTGTAGCTCTCGGTTGCTGTGTTCGAGCTGTTCGGCATAGACTTCGCGCTCGGCGACGCGGCCGATTTGTGCTCCGATAGTGGCCATCGCGTCCAGCAGTGCATCGTCCGGAGGGGTGGCTTCGATGGAGAAAAACTCAAGCACGCCCTCTACTTTGGAGCCACTCAGCACCGGAAACGCAAAGGCGGAGTGCAAGCCTGCCTGGTCTGCAGCCTGGGCTCGGGGAAAGTTCGGATCTTCGGTGACCTCGACAATCCACGCAGGCTTTCCGTGCAGTGCGACGCGCCCCGGCAGCCCCTCGCTGGTGCGGAAGGTCACGTGCTTCGTCTGCTCCCAGAACCGTTCGAATCGTTCAGGTGCGTTCGCTCCCGGCTGGGGGGCGTGCACTCGATTGATCGGGAGGAACACCTCGGGTGTTACGCGGCTGCGGACGTAGCCGTGGCCCAGCGGCCAGCCGGTGAACGCGCAGACCTCGTGGAGTACCCGTTCCATCGCTTCGGGCAGCGTGGCCGACTCGTTTGCGGCGGCGGTTGTACGCTGGAGAAGCAGAAGCTGGCGTTGCTTGTCGTAGAGAACGCGAGTGGCGCGTTCTGCAATCCCTTCCGCCTCGAGTCGAGCGGTGCGCTCCCGAAGGGCTCGTCTTTCGAATTGCGCGAGGCGATGCGTCAGGTCGTCGGGCTCGTTACGCATCCCCGGTACGCTTCTGAAACGAGACGTGGAGCGTGCATGCCTCGTCGCCCCGGTGCATGCACGCGGGCTGAGTGATCGTCGCTGTCTCGCCATAGTAGTCGGCGGCGCCGTGGATTAGTCCCTCGGCAAAGGCGCACATCTTGCGTTGGGATCGGTATTCGATGGAGAGCACGTCGGGAGAAGTGGTATCGAAGACAAAGTCGGGCGTTTCGGCACCGGGATACAGCTTCCGCACTTCCGGGTGGATGATGTCATTGAGCGTCAGCACGAAGGAGCGCGTGCCGGAATGCCGCAGGAAGAACTCCGGGTACTTCTGTACGAGAAAGGGCATGGCGCGCCGCCCGGTGATCCGTAGCATGTCCACAGGTGAAGCATCGAAGAGCGTCGCGACGGCTCCCACGATCCGGCTCAGTTCCTCATCCGGATAGCTACCGAGCGAGGTGTAGGCTCCGTCCACATCGGCCTTTTCCAGCACCGCATCCCATGTGTCAACGCTGTATTCGCGTCGCACGATTTCTTCCAGCAGATTGAAGATGATCCCTTTCATCAGTTGAAGTATAACGACCCTATAATTGCACAGGGCGAGATGCGAGCCTCCTACGTGCAACGAGTCGGATACCGGGCCGGAATCGGCGCATATTGGCTGGGGCGGGGACGACAGGCTCGATACCATCAGGAGTCGCCAGCGGTGCGTAGTTCGCCACGCCCGCCCAGCGCGTCAACGAAGGCGGCTCGGAAGTCGTCCACGTGCGCGTTGCGAATAGCTAGCGTCAGGTGGGTGCGCTCGTCGTAGATGGGCGCCTGCTGTTCGATGTCGAACTGTCCGATTGCGTGGAGGGCAGGAGAGGTATCGCCATAGTCGAAGCTGACGCGGACGAGGGTGCGGCGCGTGCGTTTAACCTCACCAGCGGCATCCAGAGCGCCGCTTGCCGCGTCGCCGTACGCGCGGATCAGGCCGCCTACGCCCAGCTTGGTGCCGCCGTACCAGTTGCGCCCGGCGCGACCGGAGAACTCAAGCCTAATGCCGTTGCCCACGATCTGCTTGTACGTAGCGATCAC
>CAXBBB010000078.1:0-8190 GCA_963973615.1 uncultured Rhodothermales bacterium
GAATACGATCTGTTTTCAGCCGCCCACGCGCTTGGGCGGGAGGTCTGGGCGCTCGACCTGACCCACGATCTCGGCATACCCACGTACGCTGCGCTCTCCCGACGCCAAACTGAGCGGTTTGGAGGCCCCGAACAGATCGTATTCGGATTCGGTGCTCACCTCGACTCGTGTGTGGCGCTCTGCCGCGCCCTTTCTGAACTCGTGCAAGGGCTTCCCTATGATGGGCTCCTGCCAGCTTCTGCCCGCGACGTTCCACGTATCCCACCATGGGGGCCCTCCGCGAGCAAGTGGCTTGCCGAAGCGCGCATCGAAGACCTTCCCTACCTGGTTCCGAATCACCGGGAAGGCCGAAACGTATCTGGCACCCCAAGACCTCCTCCTGACCGGCTCGAGGAAGCGGTAGAACAGGCTCTCCGTCCGATTGCGCAGGCAGCGGAGGGCGTCTGGCTGCTGGACCAGAGCAGGTCCGATATCCCGCTGCGGGTCGTACGCGTAGTAGCTCCTGGGCTTCGCCACTTTTGGCGCCGTCTCGCACCGGGGAGGCTCTATGATGTACCCACTACGCTGGGGTGGCGCTCTGCTCCGCTAGGCGAAAGCGACTTGAATCCATGGCCTCTATTCGTTTGACGGTGCGTGCTTTCCTCCTACTCCCCATCGTGCTCGCCTCAAGCCTGGGCACCTCCGATGCCTTTGCTCAGACGCTTCCGGGCTTCTCGTTTCGTCATATCGGCCGAGACGAGGGGATGCCCCGCCTCTCCCCTCGCCGCCTCGCGCTCGACGAGAGAGGCCATCTCTGGGTGGCTACCGACCGCGGTGTACTACGCTTTGACGGCTACCGCTTTCGCCTGTTCTCGCCCGGCAACCAACCGGATGCATCCGCCTCAGACGGCACGCTGGCAGCTCCTCCTCACCCCTTCATCCATGCCATCACGCCTCGACAAGCGGGAGGCGCTTGGATATGGAACGGCTGGAGCGGCCTACTGTCGGTAGACGTCGATACCGAGCGCTTCACCCCCCATGCGACGGGGCCGAGCCTCGTTCCCGGCGAGGTGTTCGTCTATACGTTTACCGAGGACCGGGAAGGCTCGTTGTGGCTAGGGACCGACCGCGGCCTAGCCAGGCGGTCGTCCGACGGCTCGGTCGAATGGATACGCGAGGTCGGAATCACCGAAGTACTGGCTCTAGCCGAGAGCAAGAGTGGAAGGCTCTGTGCTGGTGGCGCTTCTGGACTTTGGTGTCGGTCGCAGCGTGTGTGGGAGCGCGTCAGACTGGGGACCCTCACAGGCTCCGATGTCGACGCGTTGGCCTTCGGCGCTGACGGTTCGATCATCATAGGCAACGAGAGAGGCGTATACCAACACCGCACCGACGGGTGGCACTCACTGCTACCTTCCGTGAACATCCTCTCCCTGGCTACCTCGGCCGACGGCAGCGTATGGGCAAGCGGGAGTGAGGGCCTTTGGCGCCTCGACCCGTCCAGCCATGCCGCGCCGGTCCAGCACAGCCCGGCAGAGCACGACCCTTCGATCTCGGTCAGCACTATCAGTCATATCGTGATCGATCGCGACGATCGCTTGTGGGCTGCGATGCCCGACGCCGGACTGCTGACTCGATCGCTGTCGCCTCCCGCAGCTACCCTGCATGCCGGTCCCGGCGGCTCAGCATCCCCCGGTGTGCTCCTGGCGCTACCCGAAGCGGACTCGGTGTGGCTCGGCGGCCAAGGCACTGGGCTGTGCGTACTTCGAGCCCCCTCACGTGATTGCCGCCCGATACCCGGCGAGCTCTTCCATGGTCAGGTCCACGACGCAGCCCGGACGGCGGATGGCACGCTCTGGATCGCTGCGTATGAGGACGGCATGCGGTGCATCAAGCCGGGTTCTGGACGTATGACTCCGTGCCCCAACCTACCCGAGCGGCTTCTCTATCCGCGTAAACTGCTCGTAGCACGGAGCGGCTGGCTCTGGGTAGCTACGGCTTCGGAAGGCGTCTTCGCACGCAACCCCGCGACAGGCTCCTGGCACGAGTTGCCCTCGACCCGGCGCTTGGCCGTTGCGGATAGCATTATGAGCCTCACCGTTCCGATCATCGAAGACCTAGATGGCCACATTTGGGTCGGAACGCTGAGCGGAGGTCTCTACCGGATCCGGGTCACCGAACGGTCTTTCGCTCCCGAGCGCGTGCCGCTCCTGTCAGAGGGGAGCACAGACAAGGCCATCGCCAGCGTGTTGTCCCTGGCCCAAACTCCTGACGGCCGGCTCTTTGCCGCGACCCGTGAAGGCATGGCTAGTGTAAACCCCAAGACGCTCGAAGTGCGGTGGCTAGACGAGCGCGACGGCATGATCTCTCCGTTCGTCGAAGCGCTGACCGTCGACCAACACGGAAGGGCATGGGCCGTCGGACAGGACGCCGTCCACGCGGTGGATTCACTCGGAAACGTAACGGCATTCTGGGCTGAGCTCGGCACCGCCACGTTCACTCCTAGGTGGCACGGCGCTCATATGGATGGGCAACGGCTCTGGGTCGCAACGAGTGAGGGCGCCGCTGAGATTGACACGCGCCGCTTGGTAGCCGGAGCGCCGCTCCCCGCCGCACACCTGGCGGAAGTCAGCGTCGACGGCCAGATCCGGCGCCTATCGGATTCGCCCCTCCGAATCCGACCGCGCGAGAGTGGCATACGAATAGAGCTTTCGGCCACCGGAGCATCCCCAGATCCCCATTGGAACTTTGGTTTTCGCCTGATCCAACCCGATGGCTCCGCTTCCTGGTCGACTCTTCCCGGTAGTTCGCTCCAACTGGCTGGGCTTCGTCCGGGTGCCTATCAGATCCAGGTCCGTACCCAGCGCGGAAATCAGTTCGGTCGCCCAGAGACGCTTTCTCTTGTGGTCGATCCGTTCTGGTGGGAGACCCCGGCTGCGCGACTAGGACTGCTCGCACTGCTCTTGGCGATCGGCTATGCTTCCCACAAGTACCGCCTCGATCAACTGCAGCAGCGTCTGCTCCTGAGACGACGGATCGCAGACGACCTGCACGATGATCTCGGAGCCAAAGCAGGCGCTATCGCGCTCCGCCTGGACATGGCGCGGCAACGAGCGGAGAAGGACGAGAGCGGCCTCCCCCATGCGGATCAGTTCGGGACGCTCGCAGATGAGGCACGCCAACTCGCGCGCGACGTGCGCGATGTCGTCTGGGTTGTTGACGGCGAAGACGAGCAACTGGCGGCGCTCGCGAGCCGGATCGAGGGCGTCGCCAGGTCGCTCATCGACAACAGCAGACTCCTGGTCACCATCGGCCAACTGCCTCGTGTCACCGTTTCGATGAATGCACGCCGACATCTGCTTCTGGCTGCGAAAGAAGCCCTTTACAATGCGGCTAAATATGCAGGACCGGATGCTACTGTAGAGGTGGAAATAGGAGCGCGGGATAGGGAAGCGTGGATAGCCATCCAAGACCATGGAGCAGGATTCGACCCCAACTTGACCTCTAGCACCGGACGCGGCATGCGTACGCTCGAGCGGCGAGCCCGTGAGGCCGGTGCACGTCTGACGCTGGAATCTAGCCCGCAGAGTGGCACTCGGGTTGTGCTAGCATGGCCTCTCTGATTCGAGTTGGCCCGCTTTGGCGGACGACCCTTCACGGTACATCTGGCCTGGATGCCCCAGACCCGACTGCCGCCCCTAAACTCGTGCCGCTGGCGACCTGCCCGGTCCTGGTCATGCGGGAGACGTCAGCCTTCGGGAGGCTCGCAGGCAGCCGAGGCAATCTACCCTCGCGCCGAAACACTCACAAATCATGTATCAAGCTGTACAGCCGAGGTGGTGAATAGACATAGATCTGTACACCTTGTAGGGGCGCCGTCTGACTCCACGCTCAGCGTGACGCTGATCAACGCGAAGGGGCCGCTCTCATAGCGGGCGCCTCCATCTCCGGTATTCTGGTCTCCGCGCGTAGACCCACCACGGCAGGCCAACCAAGAGCACCAGCGCATGCGATCCCGCCTGCCGCAGGTGCTATCATGACTCGAAATGACCGCTGTGGCACCTAGAGCAGTAAGGCACAGCGATTCCCGTTCTAGTTTTGCTACGGAGGGCGGTTCCACACAAGAGAGCGATGGTGTGGGCCCGTTTCCATCCGATGCCCCGCCCTCCCCTATGATCACACCCGCCGCTATCCTCGAGCCCTACCGGCCTGCCCTCACGGGCCATTGCTACCGAATGCTCGGCTCCGTCGTCGAGGCCGAGGACGCCGTTCAGGAGGCAATGCTCCGCGCCTGGAAGGGCCTCAGCCGCTTCGAGGAGCGCGCGAAGCTCAAGACATGGCTCTACCGGATTGCCACGAACGTCTGTCTCGACGCGCTTGAGGCGGACCGCCGTCGCCGGGTCCGGCCCGTCGAGGCCTTACCAGAACCCGGCGTCCTGCACGACGGTCTCGTCCTGACCGAACGTCCCCGTGAGTACTGGGTCGAGCCCATCCCTGACGCGGCGGCCCTACCGGCTGAGAGCGAGTCAGACCCTGAGGAACGTGCGGTCCTGCGCGAGAGCATCCGTCTGGCTTTCGTAGCCGCGCTCCAGTACCTCCCGCCGCGCCAGCGGGCGGTCTTGCTGCTAACTCAGGTGCTGAACTGGTCTGCAGCGGAGACGGCTGCGACGCTCGACATGACTGTGCCGGCGGTGAACAGCGCGCTCCAGCGGGCCCGTGCGACCCTCACTGCACGGAGCTCCGACAGGACGCCTCGCGCACTTACCGACGAACAGGAGCGCCTCGTCGGTCGCTACGTGGAGGCGTTCGAGCGGTACGACATCGATGCGCTCTCGGCGATGCTGCATGAGGACGCCACACTCTCGATGCCCCCCTATGAACTCTGGCTCCGCGGCCCAGCCTCCATCGGTGCCTGGATGCGCACCTTCGGAATCGGCTGTCGAGACTCCCGGCTGGTCCCGGTGGCGGCCTCAGGTGGAGCTCCGGCCTTCGCTCAGTACCGCGAGAGCGGCGCTCGGCCGTGGGCCCTCCTCGTCCTGGAGCTTGCCGCAGACGATAGGGGCACCGACCGGGTCGCGAGCGTGACTTCGTTTCTCGATGTCGAGACGCTCTTCCCTCGCTTCGGCTTGCCGATGCAGTTGGAGCGCTAGCGAGGCCTCCTGGACGCTTCTACTCCGTGCCCCGATAGGCGACCAGAAAAAAGATCGAGCCACACCGATGAGTTTTCGCTCGGGGACCGGTCTATTGAAGTGAACCAACTCGCCAACACTATGTCCGCCACTCTTCTCTCTCCAGACTCAGTCGTCCCACTCTCGCCCGCTTTGCCTAGCCGCCGTGCCTTGTGGACCGGCCGGGTCCTGTCGGGCGTCGCCGTGCTTTTCCTGACCTTTGACGCAGCGGCCAAGCTGTTCTTAGCGCCGGAAGCCGTGACGGGGACGGCCACACTCGGATGGTCAGCCCACCTGCTCCCGGCACTCGGGCTGATCCAACTCGCGTGCCTCGCGCTGTACCTCGTCCCTCGGACGGCTCTCCTCGGCGCGGTGCTGTGGACCGGCTACTTCGGCGGGGCCATCGCGACGCACCTCCGCGTTGAGAACCCGCTCTTGTCGCACACGCTGTTTCCCGTCTACCTCGCCATCCTCATCTGGGGCGGGCTGTACCTCCGCGACGGGCGCCTCCGGGCGCTAATCGGTTCTATGCGCTAGTCTCTGCACCCTCCCCTATCCTAATTCCACCTCCAATACACGCCATGTCAGTCACGACCCAGCCCTCCCCTCCTACCATCACCAACGCCGGGACGGTCCCCGCCTCGCCCCGTAAACTGTTCGTCAACATCCCCGTAGGCGATCTCCAGCGCTCGATCCTGTTCTTCGAGGCCCTCGGCTTCTCGTTCAACCCCCAGTTCACAGACGCCTCAGCCACGTGCATGCTCGTCGGCGAGGACGCGTACTTCATGCTCCTCGATCGGGAGCGGTTCGCCAGCTTCGGCACACGTCCGGCCAGCGACCCGCGCGAGAGGACGGGGGCCATCTTCGCCGTCGGCGTGGACCGCCGCGAAGCCGTGAACGAAATGGTCGAGGCGGCTGTAGCCGCCGGAGGCTCACACGCGGGGGACCCGCAGGATCACGGTTTTATGTATGGGTGGAGCTTCCTCGACCTGGACGGGCACCACTGGGAGGTGTTCTGGATGGATCCCGACGCCGGCTGATGACGGCATCCAACGGATGGAAAGCGGAGGCCGGTGGGTAGCGACGATTACTCACCGGTGAGTCCAGCCCCAGGTATGACCGCTGGGCGGCCTCGCTGCGGCTCCGCACGACCGCCAACCGGTTGCCTTCGGCGCCCCCATTGTCCGGAGACAGCGTTGCAATGACAATCTTGCCCCGTCGCCCCTATAGGTCGCGTTGGCCTGCGTGTAGCAGGTGGGGAAAGCGAGCTGTGCGGTGCCCGTCTGGTATATCCGGCGCCTCGCGTCCACGAGCGCCCGGTTGGAGCCTGTGCAAGGGGCGTCAGGTCTCGGGATCGGCTAGCAGGTCTTACGGGCTCGTTGCGTGCAGCTGCGTTTGCTCCGATGAACGAGTCGGGAGCAATCGAGCTACAATCACCAGCAGCAGCGCACCGATGGCGAAGACGCCGAACCCTGCTCGAAAGCCGGCTTCGGCGGAGGCAGCAGAGGCGGCCAGCGAGCCGAGCAGGACGGCGCCGAGTAGCTGCCCCACGCCCAAGAATATGGTGGAGAGACCCTGAGCCACCGTCCGCTCGTGGGGCTGGGCTTCGCTGAGCAAGAGGTAGCTAAGGGACGAACCGAGAATCCCCGAGAGGCCGACGCCGAGGACGACCGTTCCTACGATGTGAAGCGCGAGACTAGGGGCCAGCGAAACGGCAGCCAGGCCACCGGCTACTAGGGCGGCGGCGGCCGTCACGACGGGCCGAGCCCCCACGCGGTCGAGAAGCCGCCCAGCGACAGGAGCGCCGACGGTGATACCCAGCACTAGGGGAAGCAGCAGGTACGATGCGGTGGACTCGGCGACCCCGAAAGCCGTCACGGCATAGGCCGAAAGGAGCACGAACCCTGCCTCGACAGCTCCTGCGCCGACGGCCAGTACGCAGGCGACGCGAACCGACCGCTTGCGCATCAGGCTCGGGCGGAGCAGCGGAGCCTGTGCTCGTCGCTCGACCGCCACCAGCACAGGCACGAGCGCAAGGGCCAGTACCAACGCTCCCCACACGAGGGGACGTTGCAGGCTATCGATCAGGCGGGAGGCGTCGAGCAGACTGAGCCCGACGACGAGGGCACCCAGCAGAGCGGCCAGCACGCCGACACCCGCCGCGTCGAATGGGCGCGGGTCGACGGCGCGCGATTCGGGGAGCGTCCGGGCGCTGAGCACGAACACGAGCGCGGACAGCGGAAGCGTGAGCGCGAACAGCCAGCGCCAGCTCGCGACGCTCAGCGTGATGCCTCCCAGGATGGGCCCGATCAAAAACGCGACGCCGAATACGGCGCCCAGAAGGCCCAGCGCTCTGCCTCGCTTCTCGGGAGGGAACGCGTCGCCGACGACTGCTCCGGCAACCGGAAAAATGCCCGACGCGCCCAACCCCTGGACTACCCGGCCCGCCAGCAGGACTTCGTAGGTGGGCGACAACGCCACGACGAGCGTGCCTGTGGCGAAAAGGGCTATGTCAGCGAGGTACACTCGCTTTCGCCCCAACCGGTCGGCCAGGCTCGCCATGATCGGCAACCCGATCAGGTTGGCGAGCACGAAGGCCGTAAACGTCCACGAGACCGCCAGTTCGTCCAGACCGAACGCCTCTCGTAGCGTGGGAAGCGCAGGACCTACAAGGGCGATGTCGAGCGCTGCCAGCAACGTGCCCAGAAAGAGAACGCCGAGGAGACGACGTGGTGGGACAGGGTTGGACATAGATTCGATATGTTGGCATTCGAAAGGGCCGAGGGCCGTTTCAGAGCGCGGCGAAGGCTGCGTGGAAGGCACCGGAGGCCTGCTCGACTACTTCTGGTGTATGGGCGCTGGAGGTGAAGCAGGCTTCGAATGGTGAAGGCGGCAGGTAGACGCCGCGCTCGAGTAGCAGCCCATGCAGGCGCCGAAACGTCGCAGCGTCGGTCGATGTGGCGCTCTGGAAGTCGGAGACGGGGCGGTCGGCGAAGAAGAAGCCGAACATGGCGCCGACCGAGTCGGTCACGACGGGTACGCCTGC
>CAXBBB010000079.1:0-8156 GCA_963973615.1 uncultured Rhodothermales bacterium
GATCGCAAGAGCATGAAAATGTATGGCATAGACGGTCGGCTATTGCATCTGCATATGGATGCGCTACCTTCGGCGCCGATATCGAAACGAGTCGAGCGCATCCGCTCGCATCACGCCGACGCCCTACTCTTCTCGTCGCTCCGTCCTTGCGTATCCCACCCCTCCTTTCGGCCCTGTGTGTTGGCCTCGTCTTCGGACCTTCCGCTTCGTCCCAGACGATGGTCAAGGATATAAACGCGGCGCCCAACAGCTCGAGCTACCCTAGGAATCTAACTGACGTGAACGGAACGGTCTTCTTCGCTGCCGACGATGGCGTCTCTGGAATTGAGTTGTGGAAGAGCGACGGTACTGAGAGCGGTACTCAACTCGTCCGGGATATCAGCAAGGGACCACGCTCGTCTCGCCCACGCGACTTCGTCATCCTCGGTGACGCCGTCTTCTTCGTAGCGGACGATAGCTTGTCAGGCTTCGAACTATGGAAGAGCGACGGAACGGAATCGGGCACTACGCGCGTCAAGGACATACACCAGGGACCGAGATATTCAGACCCTTCCAGCATGGCAGTCATAGAGGGATATTTGTACTTCTCAGCTAAAAGCGACAGCACCGACATTTACGGGATGTGGAAGAGCAATGGCACCGAGATGGGTACGGTATCCTTTCCAGGCGTCTACTTCGCTGGCGGCTTCCTACCTGTGGCAGGCAGAATAGATTTCGAGGAAGCACTGATCTCGGCGGCGGTCGGTATGACCGTGAGCTATGGATTACAGACGGGACACCAAACGGAACGCACGTACTGAGAGACTTCAGCGAGAGGCCAGGTGGTAGCTACCCGCAAGGCTTGACGCTTTCCAGCGGACTGGTATTTTTCTTTGTCCAGAATACCAACAGCGAGTTTGAACTGTGGAAGGCAGACGGCACCGAAGCCGGAACCACTCTGGTGAAGAACCTGACTCAGAATCTTGGGATAGGCCGACCTCGCAGCCTTATCGACGTAAACGGCACATTATTCTTCACGACATATGTGAGCAAATCGCCAGGCCAGCAATGGGAGGGTGCGGTATGGAAGAGCGATGGAACGGAAAGCGGGACAGTTCGGATCACGTCGGCCACTGTCTCGCTCCAAGACATGTCGAGCGCTGCCGGTCCCGAGCTGCTGGCCCTCAATGGTACTGTGTTTTTTCGGGGTTTCAGCGTAGAGTCCGGGATGGAGTTGTGGAGAACTGACGGGACCGAGCTAGGGACACGGATGGTCAAGGACATCCTGCCCGGCGATTGGTCCGGATATCCAGCAGCATTTACCGCTTTAGACGACGTACTCTATTTCGTGACAGCTAATGGAGCAACGGGAGAAGAACTGTGGAGAAGCGATGGAACGGAGGAAGGCACCATTCTGGTAAGTGATTTCCCCCCAAGTCTGAACGGGAGCGTTATGGAGAAACCAGTGGCCGTCAACGGCTCCACACTCTTCTTCGCGGCCAGCGACGGCACCGGAAGGGGGATAGAATTATTCAGGTACGACCCCAAGCAAACCACTTCTGTATCGACTGGTCCGACGATGGAGACGAGTGCGCTCTCGGTCAGAGGACGCATGGTCTACCTCAGCCTTGGGCATACCGGAGCGGCTCGCGTGTCCATCTATGATGCTATTGGCCGTGAAGTGATCACTTTGCATTCCGGTGCCGTCGTTGAGGGAGGCGAGTGGGCGACTCCACAGAACCTCGCATCAGGCGTCTACTTCGTGCGGGCCGTTGGGGAGACGTTTGCACTCACTCGGTCCGTCATCGTAGCGCGGTAAGCGTCAGTCCTCGGGAATCACGGCGGGTGCTTCGTCCCAGTTTTCGATCAGTTCGAGGACCGCGCTGACGATCTCCCCCTCTTCGACCGTGCCGATGGTTTCGCCGCGTTTGAACAGGTGCGCCCGTCCGCGCCCCAGGCTCACGCCCAGGTCGGCACCTGCCGCCTCGCCCGGACCGTTGACGGCGCAGCCCATCAGCGCGACACTCAAGTCCTTCTCGAATTTGCGCTCTTTGATCGCTGCTTCGACCTGGTTGACGACCGTGAACAGATCGCTCGCCAGCCGTCCGCACGTCGGGCAGGCGATTACGTTGACGCCGGGGCGCCCCAGCCGCAGCGACTTGAGAATCTGGTGGCCGACTTCGACCTCGTGGATGCTGTCGGCAGCGAGGCTGACCCTGATTGTGTCGCCGATGCCGTCGGCGAGCAGGCTGCCGATGCCGATGCTGCTCTTGATCGTGCCGTTTTGCAGGCTCCCGCTCTCGGTGACGCCCAGGTGCAGCGGGTAATCGGTGCGTTCGGCGAGGAGTCGGTAGCTCTGGATCATGAAGAACACGTCCGAGTGCTTGACCGAGATGATCAGGTCCTCGAAACCGTTCTTCTGGCAGATCTCGACGTGCCGCATCGCACTCTCGAACAGCGCTTCGGGCTTGGGGTAGCCGTACTTGTCGAGGATGTCCTTCTCGAGCGAGCCGCCGTTGACGCCGATGCGGATCGGAATCCCAGCTTCCTTAGCTGCCAGGAGCACTTCTCGCTCCCACTCCATCTTGCCGATGTTGCCCGGGTTGAGCCGAACTTTTGCCACACGCGCTTCGATCGCTTTGAGCGCGTATTTGTGGTTGAAGTGGATGTCGGCGACGATGGGCACCGGACTGCCCTGCACGATGTCGGCCAGCGCGTCGGCGTCTTCTGGACGCGGTACGGCGACGCGGATGATGTCGGCTCCGGCTTCGGCCAGACGCGTGATCTCGGCGAGGCAGTTAGGCACGTCGTGCGTCTTACCGGTCGTCATCGACTGAACCGAAATCGGGGCGCCGCCTCCCACTTGAACGTCGCCCACCATGACGGGGCGGCTGATACGTCGGGGTCGTTGCATGGGAATCGGAGAGAGTCGTAGAGGAGAAGCCGAACGAGGCGCAGTTGTGCCGCGTCAGCGGGTCGTATCGGGAAGCGCCGACTCCGTTTCCGACTCATCGTCTTTCCACGCGAGCCGAACGAGCAGCGGAAAGTGATCCGAGAGCGCCGTTTCGTCGATCAACTCGGCGCTCAACACGCGCAGGCGAGGGTCGACGAGGACGAAGTCGATGCGGGCGATGGGCGCCGACACGTGATACGTCGCGCTTCGGCCCTGCCCTTGAACGCGCCACGCATCGTCCAACCCAAATCCTTGAATACGGCTGTAGGACCAGTTGTGCATCGTCGAGTTGAAGTCGCCCGCCACGACCACAGGCAGCGGGTCGGCTTCGATAAGCGCGCGCAGGGTGTCCGTCTCGATCGCCCGATCGATGATCGACGAGCGATAGCGACGTAAAAACGGCCGCCACGTGCGCGGCGAGAGCGCGTGAAACGTCGTGTCGGACCACGGCTTCTCGCTTCCGTACGACCGCAAGTGCGTGTTGTAGATCGCGACGCGGCGATTAGCTAGCACGTATTCAAGGCGGACGAACTGCCGGAGCGCGTCGTTCGCGCTGCGAAGGCGTAAGGTGTGGACGTGCATCGCAGGCTGCATTTCTCGCGCAAGCGTGGCAATACGCGCATGCCCAAGTCCCGCACCGGCACCGGACCGTGTGGGCAACGGCGCATCGTAGCCTAGCGAGTCCTGCAGTGGGGCAAAGTGACCGAGTGGATGGGTACCACGCGTTTGGCGCGGCGACGGATCGACAACGAACACCATTGCCCCTTCCTGGAGTGCCATCACGTCTGGCTGAACCGAGCGTACGAATGAGACTAGATCCCTTCCCTTGGTATCATCGTCTCCATAGTAGGGACTCACATTATAGCTCAACAGCGACAAGGTATCCGACGGCGCAGAAGATGGGTCGCTGGATGGGGACGCCCCGCCGTATCGGACGAAGGCGAACGCCAGCAAGATCGCGTGGACGGTTACGCTGCGCCACTTCCGACGGAGCAGCTGAACGATCAACAGCAGCGCGACGGCAACGGTCAGGTACGGAAAGCCGACAGCAATCAATTGAATCGGCCACGTCACACCGTCAGGCCGGATGTGTCGTCCCAACCACGCGAGTATGAACAGACCGGCTACGAACGCATCGAGCGTCCAGAAGACAAACGAAACGACTTTCCGCATCAACCTAGCGCTTGCTGTACGCGTCGAGAACTTCGCGTTCCGACTCGGTCAACGCGTCCATGCCTTCGTCACTGATCTTCTCGAGAATCCGATCGACCTCCTGGCGCGACGGGCGGCGGGTACCCTTGGGATCAGACAGACGAGCCCCCATAGCACGCCACCCCGACACGGCTTCCGGTTCCGGCTCGGGCGCACGTGTGCGCGAAGGCGATGGGCTGGAGGTAGGCGAGCTGTCCATCGCTCCTTTTACCCAGTGGTGCAGGTGATAGCCGCGCAGCGCGAGCGCCCCCATCGCCACACCTGCCAGCGCTCCACCGATTCCAGCGAACACGTATCCAGGCGGCCCGAGCAGTTCGAACGCGAGTAGTCCAACACCCACCCACAAGAGGCGGACGGCCCCCAGCAGCAGCAAGCCGATGGTTTTGTAGGGAAACTGGATCGCCGTCGCGAAGATCAGCCCGAGTATGGCGGCTTGCGATCCCTCGTAGTACAGTCCGGTCGCCAGCGCGACCAATCCGCCTCCGAGCGCACCCAACCCCCACGCCGTCAGCACCCAGGCGCCGCCCAGCATCCGTTCCTGCTCCTTGCCGATCCAATAGAGGAACGCGACATTGAACGCAACTTCGAGGAAGCCACCCAACCCGCCGCGCGTGTGGACAAATGCGTAGGTCAGCACCGTCCACGGCGCGTCGAGCGGAGAGCCACCTGGGATCGCGAGGTAGCTTCGGACGAACTCCAGCGCGCCGGGGATCAGCGGCAAAACCAGCACGCTGACCAGGTACACGACCACCTGCACGAGCATCAGCACGCGCAGGACGGGCGGCAGCGAGTCGTACCAGAAACGAAAGCGGTTCATCGCAGGGCGGGTTGGAGGCTAGGCGTACGACCGACTGCCCGGCTTGATCGGCAGTTTGCCGCGCCAGTAGAGAATCAAGATCAAGCCAAACAGCATCCCGCCCAGGTGGGCGAAGTGCGCCACGTTGGATCCCTGCCGCGCGAAGCCCGACCACAACTCGAACGCGCCGTAGAGCAGCACGAAATACTTGGCCTTGATCGGAAACAGGAAGTAGAGGTAGATCTCCGACTCAGGAAACATCATCCCGAACGCCAGCAAAATGCCAAAGACCGCGCCGGACGCTCCAATAGTCGGATACGGTGTCGGGTCGATCAGCGTGATCACGGCGAGTTGGATCAGCCCGGCACCGATCAAGCAAAAGAAGTAGTAGAACGCAAACCGCCGCGATCCCCACGTCCGCTCAATGGCGACGCCGAAGAGCCACAGCGCCAGCATATTGAAGAGGATGTGTCCGAAGCCGCCGTGCAGGAAGCCATACGACACGAGTTGCCACGGCCAGAACGATCCCACGTCCTGCGAGCCAACGATCCGCCCCGTACCGTTGACGATCGGCACGACGTCCGGCAGGCCGACGGCCCATAGGCCGAGCCAGTGCACGAGCAGGTCGCGCGTGGACGGGACCATGCTGAACAGGAAGAACAGCCCGTTGATGATCAAGAGGTTCTTGATAACCGGCGGAAACGCGCCGAAATCAGTACTGGGCTGGTAGGTAGACGAAGTCATGAAGGGGCGCGGCGGCAAACGCAAGCGCAGTGGGAGCGGAGCCTCGTTATAGCGTCGCCGCACCGTTCAAGTTGCACGACTGAGACACGGACGACGAACAGGGGCAGACGCGTCGCCGTACTCTGACCCAGTTTTATCGCCTCGTCATGTCGTACACGCCGCGTCCGCTCTACCCTAACCCCGGCGGGCGCCCTCCCTCAGGCCCCGCGCTGCCGCCGCCGACGCTTCCCCCTCGCTCATCGGCATCGCGCCCCTCTACGCCGTCAGAACCTAAGCCGAAGCGCAAAAACCGGCTGCGACGTGCACTCATCATCCTGGGCGTGTCCATCATCGCGCTGCCGATTCTCGTACTGGGCGGACTGTGGATGTGGGCGATGCTGCTCGAAACCGAAGTCCCCGATCTGTACGAACTACGCAATCCGTCGATGCATCTCGCGTCGATTGCCTATGCCGAGACGGGAGAAGAAATCGGGCGCTACCACGACGAGAACCGGACGTGGGTCGGGTACGACCGCATCAGCCAGAATGCCACCAACGCGCTAGTGGCAACCGAAGACTTTCGCTTTTTCGAGCACAACGGCGTCGACTGGCGGCGGTTGTCGTCGTCGATCTGGCTTACGCTCCAGGGCGACCCGCAAGGTGGTTCGACGATCACGATGCAACTGGCGCGCAACCTCTTCCCAGGCGTCGGACGCGACGACAGCATCGAACGCAAGCTGCGCGAGATCATGACGGCGCGCAGGCTCGAAGAGGCGTATTCCAAGACCGAGATCATCGAGATGTATCTCAACACGGTCCCCTTCGGCTACAACGCGTTCGGGATCGAGGCGGCATCCCAAGTCTACTTCGGCAAAGCCGCCGCCGAGCTCTCGCCTCCGGAAGCTGCCTTGCTCATCGGCACGCTCAAAGCGACGACCTACTATAATCCTGTCCGAAACCCAGAAGAATCGCGCCAACGCCGCGCGACGGTGCTGGGGCAGATGGGCAAATACGGGTACCTCGACCCATCGCAAGTAGCCGCTTTCTCGGAATCCCCGCTCGGCCTCAACTTCTCGACGCCCGACCCCGCTAACTCTCCGGCGCCCTACTTCGCCGATTTTGTCGAGCAATGGGTGCAGGCGTGGGCCGAAGCCAACAACCGCGACCTGTATACCGGAGGCCTGCGCATCTTCACGACGCTCGACATGCGGTTGCAAGACGTTGCCCAGCGGGCCGTCGACGTAGAAGGCGAGCAGTTGCACCGCGTCGCCGCGTACGAGTGGAGCCGACGGTCCTCGGGCTTGCTATCGCAGTCGACTTCGGCCTACCCCAAAGCGGGGACGTTCCCCTATTTCTGGCAGCGTCATCCCGAAGCGCTCGACCGGGCGCTGCGCCAGACGACTCGGTACAGCGCGCTGCGCGACGAGGGCGAGTCGCAGTCTCAAGCGCTGCTGATGCTCAAGGCCGACAACGCGTTCGTAGACTCGATCAAGGCGACGACGGCCAGACTCGAAGCGTCGTTCGTAGCCATCGAACCCGAAACCGGCTACGTTCGTGCGTACGTCGGCGGACGCGACTACCGAGTCAGTCAGTTCGACCGGGCGAGCCAGTCGCGTAGGCAGCCGGGATCGACGTTCAAGCCGTTCGTCTACGCTGCCGCGCTCAACTGGGGCTATGCACCCGACGATAGAGTGCTCGATGCCGTACGCAGCTACGGATCGTGGCGACCGGCCAACTCAGGCGGGGGAGCGAGCGGGGCTGCCGTCACGCTACGGAGCGGGCTGACCTACTCCAAGAACACGATCAGCGCCGCCCTGATCGACCAGATCGGAGCAGGTGAAGTCGTGCGGACGGCGCAGCAGGCAGGCATCACGTCTCCACTGCAGGCCGTTCCGTCGCTGGCGCTAGGCACGAGCGAGGTGACGCTGCTCGAAATGGTCGGCGCGTACGGTACGCTGGCGAGTAGCGGCATCCGGCGCACGCCCGTCATCGTGACGCGCATCGAAGACAGCGACGGCAACGTGCTCGCGCAGTTCGGCCCGCAGCAGCAGCGCGCGCTACCGGCGTCGACCTCGTACGCCGTCCTCGACATGATGCGCGATGTGGTCGACAAGGGTACAGCGCAGCGGCTCAGATCGATGGGTGTCCGGGGCGATGTGGCTGGGAAAACGGGCACGACGCAGGAGAGCGCCGACGGCTGGTTTATCGCCGCCCATCCGGATCTGGTGATGGGCGCCTGGGTCGGCTTCGACGACCGGAGGCTGAGCTTTCGGACGAGCTACTGGGGTCAAGGCGGACACAACGCGCTGTTCGTCGTCGGTCTGATCGTGCTCGTCAACCAGCTGGAAGGAAACTTCCTGCAACCGGTGCTGATGGGGCGCTCGATGAAGCTGCATTCGTTCGTCATCCTGATCGCCCTGACGGTCGGCACCGTGCTCGGCGGAATCGTCGGCGCAGTCCTCGCCGTGCCGATCACGGCAGTGGCGTGGGGAA
>CAXBBB010000080.1:0-8134 GCA_963973615.1 uncultured Rhodothermales bacterium
TGGGACGAGCAGTACCTAGCGAAACTCGTCGGATTTCAAATGCGATAGCCCTGGCCTAGGGCTATCGCATTAGGGTTTCGAGTCGTGTTTCCAGGCTATTTGATCTGATCGGCCTTGATCCGTACATACGGTCGCTTGTAGAACAGCGTTTGGAGAGCGCAGAAGCAGGTCGCCGATTTCTAATACGAGAGTCCTGGCGTACCGACTTCTTGGGCGAGGCATAGCAATCGAGGAGCCGATGCTTCGCGTGTCGGTAGGTAGCGTTCTTCGCTGCGTCTCGTTCGCTAGTCTGACCCGCCTTGAGCAGGTGCTTCTCCCGGACGTTGTCCTCTTCGAGGCCGCGTTAGTCCTCTTTACTCATATCGCTCGCAGCGCCGACGCTCTCCGATGGTGGTGTCCTCGCCTTCCAAGGTCGTAGGGCAAGGTGACGGCGTTCGGCGCGGCCGACCTAGTGTCTTTCGGTTCGACCGCCGAGCTATTGCTAGGCCTATGTATTGCCGGCGGCCTATCCGAATCCGCTTCGGAGCGTATGCAGTCCGCACTCTGAGCGTCCGCTACGTTGTGGTGGCATAACGCTCCTGCGAGCAATACAGCAGCGCCCCCGCCGAGTCTGGGCTCGACGGGGGCGCTTGGCATTTCCTCTCACGAGGAGAGGGATGCTCTGGTTTAGGAGGTCAAGGCGCAGAGGTTCGGTTATCCCGCCTGGTTTGGCGCACCGTAGGGGAGAGCAGTGCCTTCTAGGTCGACGCCTTCGCTGTTCATACGCTCCTGGAGCGTCACACGTGCGCCTTGGATGCGTTCTGCGAGTTCGTTGAGCGACGTGCCCATGGCGTAGGCGATTTCGTCAGCGGGCATGTCGAACTCCTGATGCAAGAGCAGGGCGCCGCGTGCATCTTCGTCGTCCATCAGGTCGAGCAGACGACCGTCGACTGGCTCAGCCAAATCGGTGGGGACGGCTCCTGGCGTGATCTCTTCCCACGTCACGACGTTGTCGGGCTGGTACCACTCCCAGAACCACTGCTGCGCGCTGTCCGACGGATCGCCTTCGGTCGGCACAGGGGCGTCCAGCGAGACGGCTTTGTCGGTGTCCAGCATATGCTGTCGGGCAACGAGTCCGCGCCCGGCACGGTGGGTGACGGCAAGCAGCCAGCCGCGCAAACTCATCTCCTCTGGCAAGCGATCGCGGCGGTCCCACGCCTGGACGATGGCCTCGCCGACGATGTCGGTTGGTGTCAGATCCTGCTCTCCGATCTTGCCTTTGGCCTTGTAATACGACAGGTCACGTCGAGCGGCAGCCAGAAGCGTGTCGGTGTGCGGTTCGACGGCAGCGCGAAAGCCGTCTTTGTCGCCGTTCGAGAGCGCGTCGCGCCAGGTAGTGTCTGCCATGGGAGGGGCCGGTTATGTTCTGAGGGATAGTCAGACTCTAACAGGACCTCTTCTGTCTGCGTTCGTTGGCAAGCGTAACGGCGCGGTACTTCGTGCTTGTGCCGGTCAGTCGAGCGTGACGACGATGGGGAAGTGATCCGTCACCTTGCGAGGGTCGTAGCCATGCACGTAGTCGACGCGAACAATCTTGGAGGCGAGCGATGGGCTGAGCAGGACGTGATCGATAGCCGAGAACTCGCGCTTGTCCGGCTCGATCTCGTCGTTGCTGTTGCGGTCGTAGAAGGCCGAATAGCGCTGCGCCTGGGGGACGCGGCTCATTGCGTTGATCAGGTCGTCATCGGACTCCGGACCGGCACTCTTGATGCGCGCGAGCACGTCGGTGATCGGCTCGCTGCCGTCGCGGTCGCCGATCGGGTCGAAGTCGTTGAAGTCGCCCAGCACGACGACGGCCTGCCCGTCCGCGATCTCGGATTCGACCAGTTGGCGGATCGTTTCGGCCTGGGCCTCGCGCTGGTCTTTTCGGCTTTCGTCGTCGGGGCGCGATAGGAAGTGCAAGCCGATCAGCGTCGTTTCAATGCCGTCGATGGTGGCGCGTGCCCACAGGTTCTTGCTGACGCCGTACGTCTCGTCCGTGTCACCGACCGGTGCGCGCTCGTCCGTCCGTCCGATGTTGCTGACCGGCACGCGTGCAATCAGAGCGATGTCCTGTCCGGTAAAGCTGTCTTTGCCCTGCACGAAGTAGACGCGGTAGTCCATCCCGCGCAAGAACTCATCGACCAGACGATAGGCCACGTCGTCGCTCTCGACTTCCTGCATCATCACCACGTCGGCGTCCAGTCTGGCGATCACGTCGGCGATGCAGGCCATGTGCTGCGTGGCGAGCGCTGGATCGTCTTTCCAGTCAAACGAGGCGCGTCCGTCGCCGTCCAGTCCGTCGAAGAGAAACTCGGTGTTGAGCGTCGCGATGCGCACCTGATCGCCCGTCGTTGCGGGAGGAAACGCCGACGCGTCGAACAGTCCTTCGGGGCACCGCGCACCCAACTCGCCCATCGTCATCGGCGCATCGTCGCTTGGCTGAACACCCGAGCACGCGACGTACAGCACGGCGGAGAGGCAGATGACGAGGAGGAAGAGGGCGAAGCAAGACATGGCAGCAGAGTAGGAGGAGAGACCAAAGGTAACCGCCACGCTGGACAGGACCGATGGCTTGGCGGCTTGGTTACATCGCCCAGCCGATCAAGGCGAAAGCGGAAACGCCCGACCCTCGTGAGAAGGCCGGGCGTTCCGGTTTAGGTGGTGCGAGTGATCCGGGCTTAGTCGCCCTTAGGTCGGATCAGCGCACGCGTTCGAAGAAGCGAAACCGCTCGGGATTGATCTCGTCGCGGCGGTCAACCGCCACGGGCTGCTGTCCCTTGCTCCAAGCGGGATGCTTGGCACCGACCATCGACTGCTCCGAGTAGAAGTGACGCGTCTCTTGCGAGAAGGGACGGCGCACTTCGTCGCTCGTGCGGACGTGGTGGGCGATGGCGAGGGCACGCTGCCATCCGGCGCGCTTGGTGTTCACGTCGAGGTTCGAGTAGAAGCGGGCGGTGCGGCTTCCGGGGATGAACGCGCTGAACTGGTAGGGATCGAGAACGACACTCTTGAACGAGCGCTCGCCACGGTATCCCGTTTCAACACGGTTCCGGATGACCCACGCGACCAACTCCTGCTCCACCGGCTGCTTCGTTTCGCTGTAGATACAGCGAGCGAGCCACAACGTCTCTTCGTCGATTTCCGAGGCGTCGACGAGCGGGATGCGCGTCGGGTGCTCACGGAGTTCGTCGAGAAGCGCGGTGTCGGTGGTGGCGGAAGGTTCTAGCGCAGTGTTCACCGTGGCTGCCGACGGTAAGAAGGCAGTGGCGAGCATGTCATTGAACGAATCCGAACTACCGAAGCCGAGCGAGAGAACGGCCAGCAGCGCCGCCGAGAAGGCGACACCGAGGGTGCGGAAGGTTTTGGTATATGTCATAAGAAGTAGGTTCGTGATTGAAACGAGGACATGGGCGGTTGCCCGTCTAAGGCCTCGCGGTCCCATGAAGGGATCGTGGGCGGCTTTACCCAGCTATTGGGCAGTGGTTTCGTTTGTGTATCTCGATTTAGTTATCTGTGTCTTAACGACTTAGCGTCACCCTATAATAGTGCAAACTCCCTGCCAGGTTAGTCTATCGGCTGAAACAGGCTGCATTTCTAGTCGTGTACCTGTTTGTCACTCAAATCGAGTGTCCTCTTGACAGTCTGCTCGCCGATCGTTCATCAGATCCCTGCCGATTCGTCACTCATTCACACATTCTGCGCCTCGCCTTCAAGATAACTCATGCGGATTCTGGTAGATGACAATGTGGCCTTCGCCACCGAAGCTTTTTCTTCGTTCGGCGAAGTGGTCACGATGCCCGGAGTGGACATCACGTCGGACCATCTCAAGGGTATCGACGCCTTGGTCGTACGTAGTGCCACCAAGGTTGACGAGGACTTACTCAAAGGCTCATCCGTAACATTTGTCGGCACAGCCACAAGCGGATCGGACCATGTCGACAAAGACTATCTCAAGGCGAACGGCATCGCATTCGCCGACGCCCACGGTAGCAATGCCGAGTCCGTCGCCGAGTGGACGATTGCTGCTCTCCTTGAAGCCTGCGAGCGAAAAGGCAAGACCGATATCGGTGCCCTCGCCTTCGGCGTCGTAGGCGTCGGAAGTGTCGGCACCATGCTGGCCGATCGATTCGCCGGACTGACCTGCCGCATCCGCCGCTGCGATCCGCCGCGTGCGCGTGAGGAAGACAGCCAGGGCGATTTCTTGCCGCTCTCGGACGTACTCGCCACTTCGGATGTCGTCTCGATCAACGTGCCGCTCAAGATGAACGAGCCGTACGCGACCTACCACATGATCGCGCGCGGCGCTCTGGTGCGGATGCGCTCGGGTTCGTGGATGATGAACAGCAGCCGAGGCCCCGTCGTCGACAACGAGGCGCTGCTCGAATGCCTGGCCGACAAGCAGATCGACGCGTGCGTGATGGATGTGTGGGAAGACGAACCGACGCCTAATCCCGATCTGATCAATGCCGTCACCTTGGCCACGCCGCACATCGCCGGGCACTCGTTCGACGGAAAAGTCGCCGGAACGCAGATGATTGTAGACGCACTGTCCAAGTTTACGGGCAAGTCGAGCGAGTGGGACAGCGAAGCGATTCTCGCCGAAGGGACGGACAAGCTGATGCTCAAAATCCCGGCAGGCGCCGAGGAAATGGAGCGGACTGCGTTCATGCAGGCCCTCGTCAAGCAGATGTACGACGTGACGCGCGACGAGGCCGAGATCCTCAAGATCGCCGAACTGAAGACCGAAAAAGCGCGCGGCGAACGCTTCGACCGCTATCGCCACGACTATCCGGTGCGCCGGTCGTGGAGCCGGTGGAGTGTCAAAGAGGCCGACGTACCCGAAGACTACCGAAAGGAAGTCGCCGCTGCGTTACTCGTCAACTTGATCCCGGATGAGGACGAGTGAGAGACTGTTTGGTGAATGTGGCGGAAGGCGAGAGCGAGCACCGGAAGCACTCGGCAAGGCACTTGAACCGAGAAGCGAGGTCACGAAGAGAGCAGGCGTTCGCTACGCGGTCCCTGCGGGTTGCGCGAGCTACGGCGATGCAGAGCAACACCGCAGAGTGATTTCAGAGCCGCTCGCAGCCCCGTAGCCTTTTGCCAAACAGTCTCAGCGCCAAGCGATGTGAGGAAGTCGGTACGTGCTGCCAAGTGAGCAGTGTATGAGCATCGGTGCTGACAGGCAACGCTGCTATACTGATGCGTGCATCGTTCAACCCCACCGTTTCACTCGCAAAACCGCTGCCCTGCCTACACGCAGGTGCTGGTCGGCGTGCTGTTGATGGGGTACGCGCTGGCGTTTGCCGGTTCGTCGGCGGGGCACGGGTGGTACTTGGCTGGTCACGTACTGACTGCGCACCACCAGACAGACGCGCACACGCACGGCGATTCGGAGGCGACACGTGACCATGCCCATGATGAGGAGGGGCATCATCATCACGGACTTCGTCGCCGGGCGCACTTTACGCTTCCGCCATCGGTCGAGGCTGCTCGGGCCAGAGTTTTAGACAACACGGCGCGCGAGCAACCGTCACTTGCCGCGCATACGCACGACGGTCGGGCCCACGTCCACGCGATGCCCGATGACAGCGATCAGGCCAGCCGCATACTCGTGCTCCTTGATCGGCACCAACTGCCGCCAGCGTCTGATTTGCCGATTCTCATGGTATCGGAAGACACCAGGCATACTCTTGTCTTGCAGATAGTGCGAGGTCCGGAAGTGGGAATAGAGACGCCGCCGCCCCAACGCGTGGGTTGAGCCGATGACCTTCGGGTTAAGCCTGACAGGTCTTGGAGACCTGTCAGGTTTCTATCGCTGCTTCACTGTTATTCGCGTGCCCAACATGGCTCGTGGCTTCCGTCTGCGTGACGCCCGGCGATTCTCGGTAGAATCCGGCGCGCGCGCTGTTCGCTCTCGACGAGCGGGCTACTATCTGATTTTCTAGATGACCTCTTTTCTCAAAGTGGCGCTGCTAGCGCTGCTGATCGTTCCCGCTGCGGCTTACGCTCAGACCGGGACCTTAGCAGGCACCGTTCGCGCTGCCGATACCGGCGAGTCTCTTCCCGGCGTCGCCGTGACCGTCGGCGGAACAGTCCTCGGCGCCTCGACCAACGCGCGTGGTCTGTACGAACTGACCAACATTCCTGCAGGGGCTCAGACCGTCGTCGTGCGATCGTTGGGCTTCGCGACGCAGCGCATACCCATCACCATCACCGCCGGACACACGCAGACGCTTGACGTTCGACTCGAAGCGGGCGCCATCGACCTGGACGCTGTAACGGTCAAAGGCGAGGCGTTTCTTCCACAGAATGCCGCTGCAACTGCCCACGTGATCTCTGCGGCTGAACTGCGTCGAATCCCGCTCGACAATCCGCTCCGCCTGCTGGAAGAGATTCCAGGTATCGACATGGGCGCGTACCGGCAGGGCGGCGTGGCCGACGTGTTTTCGATCCGAGGGTTCGGCGAAGGCGGGCACGGCGGTGACGTGGCCGTGCAGGTCGACGGCATTCCGCTCAATGAGGCCGACGGTCACGCTGACGGCTACGCTGATCTCAACGTGCTCATCCCGCTCGAACTGCAGCGCGTCGCCGTCTACAAAGGCCCATCGTCGGCGCTCTATGGCAATTTTGCGCGCGGCGGGACGGTCTCCCTCGACACGCGGAAAGGTGGACAATACAGCGACGTGAGCATCAGCGGCGGCGCGTACCAGACGCTCGACGCGCAGCTTGCCTTGGGCGAAAGCATCTCGCTCGGCGGTGGGCTCAACCCGCTTAAGAGCAATCTCGCACTCCAGTTTTTCTCGACGGACGGCTACTCGGCCAACTCGAACTATCTCAAAGGCACCGTCGCTGGGCGGCTGGCCTACGATCTGTCACCGCAGACGGACGTGAGCGTTTCGCTGCGTGGGCACAGCGGCGAGTGGAGCGGGCCGGGCTATATCCCTCAGGCGCAGTTCGAGAACGACGATGTGCGCGATCTGCAAGGCCCCAATGCCGAAGATGATGGCGGCAGCAAGACGTTTTTCGCCGAGCGCATCGGAGTTAACCACTCGTTCAGCGACCAGCTTCGGTTGGTGACGCACGCGTATGCCGTGCAGCAGGACTTCACGCGCTTCGCTAAGTTCGGCTACACGACGGGAGGGCAGTCCGAGAGCTACAACGAGCGCGACGTGTACGGAACGGGCGCCAGCCTGAACGGGCGCACGACTCTTGCGTCGGTTGGGGCGAGCTATGTCGTGGGGGGCGAGTTCTACTCGGAGCGCACGCAGCGACGCCGATGGGACACGAGCAATCGCGTTCGGCAGGCACAGACGCAGGATCGCGACTTCACCGTCGCCACGGCTTCGGCATTTGCTCAGGTCGAGTTGGAGCCGACGCCCTACTTCCGTCCGACGCTCGGCCTACGCTACGACGACTTCTTCGGCGACTCCAGAAATGCCGATCCGGGCCAGACCGTCACGACCGAAGACCTGAACGATTACGGTCACCTCAGCCCCAAATTCGGTGTTCGGTCGACTATTGCACGCGGGTTCGACTTGCGTGCGAGCGCGACCAACGGATTCATCTTGACAAACGGCGAGGCTAAGTTCAACGCCGCGTTCGCCGTCGAGCCAGCGGAAATCTGGCAGTACGAAGTCGGCGCTACGTACGATCTGGCGGGACGCGTCCGGCTGGATCTGGTCGGCTATGTACTTGACACGTCGAGCGAGATTGTGGAAGATCCGCCCGGCTCGGGTACGTTTCGCAATGCGGGCGAGACGCGCCGCCGCGGAGTTGAAGCCGAAGCCTCGGCGCGGCTGATCGAAGGGCTGGATGCGCGCGTTGCGCTTGGACTACTTGATACCGAGATTCGCAGCAATCCCGACGCGTCACTCGTCGGCCGCGAACTGACCAGCGTGCCCGAGCGCACGCTGACCGTCGCACTCGACTACGCCTCTCCGACTGGTTTGGGCGGTCGCGTTCACGTCCACAACATCGGTGCGTATCAACTCGAAGCCGACAACAGTGCGCAGTACGACGGCTACACAGTCGCCGACCTGACGCTGTTCTACGACCTCAGTGCGCGTTCTTCGAGGAGTGGACGGCTGTTCGTCGAGATCGAAAACGTGCTTGA
>CAXBBB010000081.1:0-8108 GCA_963973615.1 uncultured Rhodothermales bacterium
CGACGACCGCGTCGACCGCTTTGTCCTTGGTCTCGGGTGTCAGCCGCGCACTCGATCCCTGGACGACCAGAACCGTCTCCCCAACTCCCGCACCGACCGCGTCGACAGCGACGACCGAACTCCCCGTCCCGTTGCCCTCCAAGTCGATCTCCTCGGCGAGCAGCAAGGTGCGTCCGACCAACCCGTCGTCTTTTCGAGTGGCCCACACGGTGCCGATGATGCGAGCGAGCGTCATGTCGTCAGGGGAAGATTTGCGATGCGGTTACGTGAGCGTCGGCGCCCGGCGGGATAGGTCGCGTTGCACAGATTCACCTATCAACCTACGTCATGGCGACCTCGTTTCAGCCCGAAGATCCACACTCCGACTCCAAACACGGCCGCAGCTTCGGCTCTCTGATCTGGCTGGCCATTTTGGGCATTCTCGCGATTCTCCTCGTCGTGTTCTTCGTGATCTAGGCGTGTGTGACGGAGTCAGAGCTATCGGCATGGGCGAAAGCAGAGCGAACTGCTGGCGCAATCCATAACTCTCCGGCACCGCGGACCCCGACCCGATACGGGAGCGTAAACTGGAAGCGCTTTGCCTCATCTTTTTCGATGGAGCGCAACGACTGATTCTACTTCCGATCCGACTTTCCGAAATGATCTCCGCACCCGACACGCCAACAGCCGACGACGCCCTCTTGACCGCGTACGAAAAAGCAGGCGCCGAAGACCTCGATCCCCGCTGCGTACCTCAGATGCTCGAAGGCGCTGCGCCCGTCGGCGATGAGATTCTGTATCCCGGCTATTCAGACATCGACCAAAAGACGTGGCGCATCCTGTACAAGCGGCAGATGGAATACCTTCCTGGACGCGCCTGCACCGCCTACCTGCGCGGCGCTCAGGCGATCACGATGGGGGGCGAGCGCATTCCGGCGCTGAGTAAACTATCGGCGCGGCTGAATGAGGCGACGGGATGGACGGTCGCCAGAGTGCCCGGCCTGCTGCACGAACGCGACTTCTTTACCCTGCTGAGCGAGCGCGTCTTTCCGTCGACCGACTACATCCGAGGCCGCGAAGAACTAGACTACACACCTGCTCCCGACCTCTTCCACGACATCTTCGGCCACATGCCGATGCTGACCGAGCCGGACTTCGCCGACTTCTACCAGCTCTTCGGACGCGCAGCCCTCAAAGCGACGGGGCAGCAGCGTATCGAGATGGAGCGGATGCACTGGTTCTCGGTCGAGTTCGGACTCGTTCAGGAAGCCGACGGCCTACGCATCTTCGGCGCGGGCATCCTGTCGAGCAAAGGTGAAGTCGAAAACGCACTCTCGGACAAGGTCGAGAAGCTGCCCTTCAGCCCCGCCGCCGTCGCCGCACAAGACTACGACGTGTGGCATTTGCAGCCTCGCCTGTTCGTACTCGAATCATTCGAGCAACTCGTGTCGGAGTTCACCGACTGGGCCAAGGGTCAGGACCTGTTGTGAGCGAGAAAAAACGCGTCGAAGCCATCGTCACGGGCAAGGTGCAAAACGTCGGCTATCGCGCCTATGCCCGAGAGGAAGCGGCGACGTTGAAGCTGAACGGCTGGGTGCGCAACGAGCCCGACGGAACGGTCCGGCTTGTCGCCGAAGGGCCGCACGACGCGCTGGAACGCCTGCTCGACAGCCTGCACGTCGGTCCCCGACTGGCCAAAGTCGACCGCATTGACGAGACGTGGACCGCGCCCGAAGAACGGCACAGCGGATTCGAAATCCGCTGGTAGCGGCGTTGCATGCAGCGTCGCTATTACACGTCGCTCAGTACCCGGCGCCTATCCCATCCATCAGGCCGCTCGACATAAAGAACGCGATCAGGGCGCCATAGATCAGAACGCCTATCACCATCATGACGACCGTCGCGATGGCGGCAAACTTGAGCATCTTCATCCCATCGGCCAGGTGGCGGTGGGCGTCGGCGAGCGTCATCTCGTCGGCCATTTCCGCGTAGCTCAAAAACGCCTGCCCCGAGTCGCGGCTGCGCAGCCCGAAGATCAGATACGGGATACCGACGACGGCGCCGATGACCGATAGACACTGCAATGTGCCGAACACGACGTAGAACGTGCCGACAAAACGCATGTCGCGACCGGAGTTTGGCGAGCATTTCGGAGGGAAACATGGCTGAGGTGAGTCGAATGAAGATTCGTCAACGCTGCGGTCCAATCGCTTCTCTGCGCAACTGGGATCGCCGGATCCCGAATGCTTGCTCCCGCTTGGCGATGGGCACACACTCGTAATCGCAGCGTTCTATCTATCGACCCAACCACCTGATCTCAAACGACATGAACACCCTTCGCGTAGGCTTCCTCCTCGTCGCCCTGACGGCGCTCTTCGTCTGGGTCGGCGGACTAATCGGCGGGCAGACGGGCGTTGTGATCGCGTTCGGACTGGCCGTGGCGATGAACCTGGGCAGCTATTGGTTTTCGGACACGTTGGTGGTCAAGATGACCGGTGCGCAGCCCGTCGCTCCCGGCTCGGCTCCGCGGCTCGAAGCGATGATCGAACGGCTGAGCGACAAAGCAGGCATCCCCACGCCTGCCCTCTACGTCGTCCCCGATCCGCAGCCCAATGCGTTCGCGACTGGGCGCAACCCCGAGCGCGCCGTCGTCGCCGTCAACCAGGGCCTGCTGGATATGCTCGACGAACACGAAATCGAGGCGGTCGTCGCACACGAATTGGGGCACGTCAAACACCGTGATACGCTCACAATGGCGATTGTCGCGACGCTGGCTGGGGCCATCATGACGCTGGCGAGCATCGCGCGGTGGGGCATGATCTTCGGCGGTGGAGGCCGGAGCGACGACAACGGCGGTGCACTAGGCATGCTGGTGGCGATGCTCGTAGCGCCCCTTGCCGCCGTGCTGATTCAGACCGGCATTTCGCGTGCACGAGAGTTCGAAGCCGACCGCGCTGCCGCCGAACTGACCGGATCGCCAGACGGGCTGATCAGCGCATTGCGCAAACTAGAACGCGGGGTGGAGATGGTACCACAAACCGTCGCCACGCCGTCGACGGCACACCTGCGCATTGTCAACCCCTTGCGAGGTGGTGGCGCACGTGCCGCGTTCGGCGGACTCTTCCGCACCCACCCGCCGACGGAGAAGCGGATCGAGGCGCTGATGGCGCTGGAAGGGCGTGTATGAGTTCGAGGCTGGGAAGGATGTCTGAACAACTGAGCACAGTCACGCATAACGTCGTTACGATGCGGCGCCAGTAGGAGGCCGCCCGTTCTTCCTGTCTTTCGCGTGGTGGAGGTCGCGCGCGGTCCCGATCTTGAAGACATACCCCTCGCCTCGCTATGCTTCCTCTCCTCGCCGCCGCGCCTCCGTTTCTGGCCGAGATGGTCGTGCTGCTGGTGATCAGCGTCGCCATCGCGTATCTCAGCCTGCGCATCAAACTGGTGCCGATTGCGGGCTTCCTGATCGCTGGAGTCCTGATCGGGCCGAGCGCATTTGGGTTGGTCGAGGACCGCGAGTTGATCGAAGGAATGGCCGAGATCGGCGTGATTCTGCTGCTGTTTTCGATCGGCGTCGAGTTCTCAATCGAGAAGCTGAACCGCATCAAGCGGGCTATTTTCGTCGGCGGCAGTTTTCAGACGATTGGAACGGTCGTCGTGACGACGGGCCTCCTGATGGCGCTGGGCGTAGCGTGGAACGCGGCGGTTTTCACTGGCTTTCTGGTAGCTCTTTCGTCGACGGCCATCGTGCTGTCGCTGCTATCCGATCGTGGCGAGACCGAAACACCCGCCGGAAGCATGAGCTTGGCGACACTCATCTTCCAAGACTTCGCCGTCATCTTGATGGTGCTGATGGTGCCGATTCTGGCCGGAGGCGCGTCGTCGCCGCTGGACGGACTGTTCGTGCTGGGGCGGGCACTGCTGGTGATGGTGCTGGCCGTCGTCGCGGCGCGCAAGCTGGTGCCGCCGCTGCTCGAGCGCGTCGCCCACACGCGGCGTCCCGAGTTGTTTTTGCTGACCGTCGTTGCGTTGTGTTTCGGCATCGCATGGCTCGTTTCGTTGGCCGAAGTGAGCGTGGCGTTGGGCGCGTTCCTCGCTGGGTTGGTCGTATCCGAGAGCCGATATAGCGATCAGGCGCTGGGCGAAATCCTGCCGCTGCGGACGGTTTTCAACGCCGTCTTTTTTGTTTCGGTCGGCATGCTGCTCGACATCTGGTTCGTCGTCGAGAACCCGCTGCTCGTCATCGGTATCGGTCTGGCGGTCCTGCTGATCAAGGCGCTGATGGCAGGCGGAGCCGTCGTGATCCTCAAGTACCCGATCCGCGTCGCTGCTGCCGTCGGGTTGACGCTAGCGCAAATCGGCGAGTTCTCGTTCGTGCTCGAACGCGCGGGCGAAGCGCAGGGGCTGTACCCCGCTGGACTGGAGGAGGGATCGCAAGCCTTCATCGCCGTATCGGTCTTGCTGATGATCGCGACGCCGTTTTTGATGAGTGCCGGTCCGCGCGTGGGTAAGTGGATGGCGCGTGGGCGGCTCGCCGAGTGGGGACGCGAACCCGCCCCGCCGCCGCCGCCGCCGTTCGAGGATCACACCATCGTCGTCGGCTACGGCCCGGCAGGACAGCGCTTGGGGTCGGTGTTGCGCGATTCGGGCATTCCTTACGTCATCATCGAACTCAATCCGGCAGCGACGGCGCGCGCCGATGGCCACGAGCACGTCCTGATCGGCGATGCGAGTCGAGAGCATCTGCTCGAAGCGGCAGGCATTGAACGGGCCAAACTGCTGGTCCTCGCGACCAATGACGGACAGGCCAACCTGCGCATCACGCATCAGGCGAAGCACCACAACCCGACGCTCCAAGTCGTCGTCCGGGCGCGCTACTTGACCGAAGTCGAGCCCCTGCATGAGTCTGGAGCCGACATCGTCGTGCCCGAAGAATTGGAGACGACCGTCCGACTGTTCTCGCATGTGCTGGGCGCCTACCTCGTCGCGCCAGACGTGATCGAGCAGCACGCCCGCGCACTCCGCTCGGGCGATTACCAGGTGCTGCGCGGCTCGATTCAGGAGGCCCACCTGATGGTGCTTCAGGGCTTCGATGAGGATGGCCTACACACGCGCGCCATCGTTGTCCGCGAAGGCGCGCACGTGGCAGGGAAGTCGCTTTCCGAACTCCACCTGCGTAACCGCCACCACCTGACCGTCCTCGCCATCCGCCGAGACGGACGCACGTTCGGCAGTCCGGCAGGCAGTTTCCGCCTGCAGCCCGGCGACCGCATCGTGCTCATCGGCCAAGCGCTCGACTTCGCCGACAGCGCTCCGCTCTTCCGCCCAATCGACGAAGGCCTGCCGCCTATTGTCCTGCCGGACGCGTCTTAGGCCTCGGCTCGGAAGAGGGAGACCGCGTGTTAGATCCGCAGGCTGAACTGCACCTGAGCCAGTTCGCCGGGCCCCGTCGTAGTCTGAGTGGCGCGCAGTGCCCCGCTGATGAAGAGCGAAACCGTGGCCTTTCCCTCACGGTCTGGGTCCTCACATGTCGACTTCAGGCTCGCATTAAAGACCGACTCATCGCCCTGATCAGTGATTTTTACCTGTTCGATGACTTCCCACGGCAACTCTTGCTTTTCGAGCGATACGAGCGAGCGGTCAGCCTTGCGGTATTCGATGGCACATCCATCGCCTGTATATGTGCCCTCGACGAGGTAGCGCACCTCGAACGTCTGCGACACACCGATCGGATCAACAGGTCCGTCATCTTCGGTGGAATCGCACGCAGCGAGGGGGAGCAGAAGGAGAGCGAGCGGAAGGAGGCGGAGCATGGCAAGTCGGAAGTGAGCGCTTAGTCTAACGGCTCTCGCGGGTCGCATCAACCTAAAAAGCGCCGAACTCTCAAGGGCACCCGATGGACCGTCGCCAGAGCCGTCAGCGCGTTGCGGTGAACGTGCCGCCCGTTCTGCACCCGCCGAAGCCGCACGACGCCCAGGTGCCTGAAAACGAGTCGCCGATGTTGCCTTGCACGCGTGCTGCGAGAGTGACTCCCAGGTCTGGGATACCCGGTACAGGGTAGACGTATAGCGTCGAGTCTTGACCGATGGATCCTTCAACGCTTCCCCTGCCGGACAGGGCGGCATGTGCTTCGTCCCTGGCTTCAACCCGAAACGTTCCCTCAATGTCAGCAAGCGTTTCACGGATCGGCCCTCTAGGGTCCCGGAACGAAAGCGTCAGCGTGCCCTCGGCTGCGACGGCCCCAGCCGCGTCGAGCGCAACATAGTCGAACGTACGGGGCGCGTCGGCGGAGTCTTCGCCGAAGATCTGGCAGCCGGAAAGCGTCGCAAAAAGAGCGAGAGCGAGAAGTGCGCGCATGACGGAGTCCGTTTAAGATGAGGCTGAAAGAGTAGCGGGATGCTCGAACAAAAGCAGAACCGTCTTACTCAATCGTCCTCAAATAGCTCTCACCCGTCAGCGCACGTCAGCCGACTCGTCGATAACGGCGCGCAGCCGATTCGGAAAATCCGTGATCAGTCCGTCTACGCCCATCGCGATCAGGTCGGCCATTCGTCCGGCGTCGTTGATTGTCCACGGGACGACGCGCATCCCCATAGCGTGCGCCTCTGCGACACGTTCGGGCGTGACGAACAGGTGGTACGGACTCCACACGTCGGGCGCGAAGCCGAGCACCTGGGCACCCTGGCTCGGCGTTTCATACGGTGCGCCATCGTCGACGAGCAAGGCCAGCGGAATGCGCGAATCTAGCCTGCGCGCCGACTGCAACGTCCGCACGTCGAACGACTGGATCGTGGTGCGCTCCAACGCTCCCGCTTGCTCCACCGTCGCGATGACGAGTGCTACAAACGCGTCGGGAGCCGGATGACGGTCGCCGTCCCACGTCGAGCGCGACTTGGTTTCGACGTTATAGAACGGTAGCGGCCGCTGGGTCTGGCGTGCGTGTGTGTCCGACGCGTCTATGACTTCGGCGAGCGTCGGCTTGTACGCGGGCTGCGGCTGCTGACCGGGAAAGCGCGCATGGCCTCGGCGTCCGCAGTCGAACGCCTGCACATCCGAGAGCGGCATCTGATAGATCAGCAATGACTCCGCCTCGGCGTCCATGATGGGCAATCCGTCTGGGTGCGAGCAGATGTCGGCGCTCATCCACGGCTCGTGGGACAGAACAAGAACACCGTCCGACGTGACTGCCAAGTCGAGTTCGAGCGTCGTCATACCGTCGTCTAGGGCGCGCAGCATCGCCGCGACTGTGTTTTCAGGTAGCACACCACGCGCCCCTCGGTGTCCCTGCGCATCGAACCCATCGGGCAGAGCGAACCGCTCCACAGTGGGAAGCGATTCGAGCACATCAGGCGAGCGAGGCGAAGAGCAGGTGGCGAGGGTCACAGCTAAGAGCAAAATCGAGAGGCGCATTCCGAAACGTAGGCACGCACACAGCAGATGCCTCATGAGTAACACAACGCTAATTCAGCTGACCGCGTCACAAGGCAATCAAGCCCTCGACGCCGCTGACACGTTCGTAAACGGCGATCACGTCCGCGCTCGACTCCATCCTGGGCGAGAGCGTCGTCGAGATGTAGTTGCCGTTGCGCGAGGCGCGCGTCTGCAAATCATACCCCTCAAGGAGGCGTTGCAACTCGGGCATGTGTTCGAGCGGGACGATGAACTTGAACGTGTAGTCGGTCGGAAAGTCGGTCTGGTCGTCGAGGAGGGTGCGGAAGTTGGTCCACCACTCGACGTCTTGCTTGGAAAGAGGCGTCATCGTTGGAATCGGATAGGGCGAAGAGGGTGCAAACGCCTGCCGTTCGCTTTCGTTTGCGTTGCGTCGTACGCCTCGCACCGAGACGTTACACGCCGCTCGGCGCGAGATTCTGCGTGTGGCGTTGAGCCGGGCTACCACCAAGTCTTGCCTCCCACCCCATGTCTACCGACACTCTCGAACACTCCGTTTCCTCCTCTGCCCGCGCGTCCAAACACGACGGAATGGGCGCGATTCCCTACAAAGGCGGCGTCTCGTTTCGCGTCTGGGCGCCCAACGCCGACACCGTCTTCGTCACCGGCCCGTGGTGCGACTGGGGCGAGGGCAAAGAGCTGGCCCGCCAGGTCGTCCGCGCTGGTGAGGCACCGCCAGA
>CAXBBB010000082.1:0-8098 GCA_963973615.1 uncultured Rhodothermales bacterium
GCTGAGGTCCGGCGGCCAGCGTTTGGTCGGTGAGCAGAGCGACGCGGCGGCCCATCAGGTCGTAGAGCGTCAGACGCACGTGCCCGGCGGTGGGAAGGGCGAACGGAACGGTGGTATTGCCGACTGCCGGGTGCGGCCACGTGCCTTCGAGCGCCAGGGCCAAGGCCGATGCGTCGCCTTCAATAGCCGTAGCGACGGTCGACAGGTCGAGACGAGCGATCCCGTATTCGAACGAGTCGCCGTCGAACGTACCCGAATAGAGTTCTATCTGCCCATCGGCGTCGAGGTCGGTGGCGAAGGCGAGGTTGGCGTTGGAGAAACGCGTCTGAGCGCCCAACCCGCCGGTCCCACCTCGGAAGATCACCAGGTCGGTGGCCCCTGTGTTCTGATCCCGGATCGTACCCGCGAGGTCGAGGACACCGTCGCCGTTGAGGTCGACGAGTTGCATCTCGTTGAGGCTCGACGAAACGACGGTCTGCCGTTGAGGAGCGCTAAACGCTGTCGCTCCGAGCGCGCCGACCGATGCCGTGTTGCGCAGCACGATCAGTTCCTGCTCAGTGAACGCGTCGTCGGTGTACGCGCCCTTACCTACCAGATCGACCTTACCGTCGCCGTCTACGTCGCCTGCGTCCTGCAACGCGAGGAAGCTGTCGTACTGCACGCTGTCGACGGCGAACGAGGCCGACGATAGGCTGGACGCCCCCGCGTTGTGCATCGTGACGACGAGCGTCCCTGCGCCTCCGATGCGTGAGTAGGCGATATCGACACGTCCGTCGCCGTCGAAGTCGGCGTCCCACAACTCGACTTGGCTCTGGCTGTACAGCAGGCTGTTGTAGGGCCACGAGGCGCGCATACCGAACGCAAGAGCACCCGAACCGCTGAGGTTTTCCATCGCGACGATCTCGCCTCGCCGCAGCACGACGATCAGTTCGTCGCGGCCGTCGCCGTTGAGGTCGACGGCGTTCATGCCCGTTGGCGCCGAGTCAAACTCCAACTGGACACCTGGCGCGAACGCGAGCGTGTCGCCGTTGCTGCGGTTGAGCGAGATCGTGATGTAGCCGGACTCGTCGCGGCGGAAGAAGGCGGCGGCGAGGTCGAGGCGTCCGTCGCCGTCAAAGTCGTGTCGCATCGTGGAGTTGCGGAAATCGCTCTGGTAGTTGCCCGTCACGATGCCCTGCGCCGTCGCTGGCTCGCCCCATCCGTTGCCTGTGGCGAGGGCCGCACGAACAGAGATGTTGGCGGTCTGGTCGAGCCGCATCAGGTCGACGCGCCCATCGCCGTTCAGGTCGGCCACGTCCCAGCGGTTGCCGTAGCTCGCGTTGGTGTTGCGCGTCGAAAAGACGGTGTCGCGGCTGGCGATGCCGTCCGGATTGAACGGATACGTCTGGGTTCGGCTGACGCGCACGAGCGGACCGTCTGCTGCACTTCCGCCGCTGGCGACACGAACGCGCCCGGCGATCACACCGCGAGGCACTCGAACGACCAGTTGCGTCGCCGCCTGCGCCGTCACTTCGCCTTCTACCAATCCGACGAACGCGCGAGCATCCGCCGTAAAGCCCGTCCCGTCGACCGTAATCGACTCTCCCGCGACGACCGATAGCGGCATCACTGCCGAGATCGTCAGACCGGCATCTGCGGCTCCCGTCGTAAATGGAGCGCTCGTCGACCACGGACCCGCCATCAGACCCGCTCTGGCTCTGACGCGGGCGAAGAGCGATGCATTGGCAGGCAAACGCCGCAGGATCAGGCTGCCGCTCGCGCTTCCCCCGACGCGAACGATGCCGGTCGAATCGAACGCCGCCGTCGTGTTGACCTCGACTTCGTATCGAATCGCTTCGGCGACGGCGGGCCATGAGAAGGTCGCCGCATTTCCGGTTGTGCTAGCGGTCAGCGTCGGCGCCGTCAGGATCGGCGTAGCCGAAATCCAGTCGACCGTCGCCGCCTCGCCTTCCCGCCCCCGGCTGTTGATCGCGCGGACGGACAGATACACCCGGTTATTGGGCCGCGTCTGAACGGGCGGAACCACGAAGCTGGTGTCGGTCGTGACGTAGCGCGCGGCGTAGTCGGCTCCGAAGCCGTTGCGCGTCTCGACGGTGACGGCGTAGCGCTGAGCGGCGCGGACGCTCGTCCAGAGCGCGGCGATGGGGCCGCTGCGCGTCGGCGTCGGGTTGCCTGCTGCGGGCGTGAGGATCGTAGGCTTGGGCAGATTGGCGTCGTCGAAGGTGGCGAAGCGCACGAAGCTCGCACGGAAGCCTTCCCGCCCCCCTTGAGTCGCGTACATCCGCAGTTGGTAGGTCGTCGCTCCCGTGATGAGCGGCGAGTTGAGGACTGTGCTGGTCGTGCTACCGCCGCTGATCGTGTCAGACAGGATCGGAAAGAAGTCGAACACGCCGACGCTGTTGGGTCGGAGCACGCCGCGTTCAAGCAGCAGCGTATAGCCGTCGGCGCCCGACACAGCGTTCCACTCGACACGGATCCCTCCGTCGAACGCGATACCGGTCTGCCCATTCGCAGGCGACGTGATCGTCGGCCCGGCGATGAGCGGCGGCTCAGCCTCGGTCGTAATCGCGATGCCCGGCGTCTCGGCTCCGGCAATTACGCCAACTTTGGCGCGGACGCTCCACGTGTAGGTGCGGCTGCCCTGCAAGTTGGTCACCTTGAACGTGTCGGCGACCGAAAAGCGCTGCGTAAAGCTCTGAGGCGACGAGGCAATCGTCACGTCGTAGCCTGTCGCTCCGGCCACCGGCGTCCACGAGAACCGGACGTCGCGGTACGGCACGCCGGCCCCAGCGAGCGGTCGAATCTGCGTCGGCGCGGCGGGCGGCGTAACCGGGTTGAGCGCGCCCAGTGTCAGATCGGACGTGTTGAACGGCGCGATCACGTTCTGCGGATAGCCCGGCGGCAGCGCGATGAACGACTGGGTCCCGTTGCGCGGCGAGTCGACGAACGCAATCGCTCGCGCACCACGCGCATCGCCTGCGCGAAGCAGCGGGTTGCCGACCGAAGCGGGCGTCGAAACCGTCAGACTGCCGTCCGACGACGCGTACTTGCGGATGCCGACCGAGAACGTGTAGACGCTGCCGCTGTCGACCGAGAGGGCGAGAGTGTTGAAGCCGTTGTCCTCGCCCGTGTTGCCCGACCAGCGCAGCGCGCCCGCCGACGAGATCGACGCCAGAAACGCCTTGCTCGTGTTGGTGCGGCGCAGCGTGACTTCTGCGGACTTGGTCGGGTCGAGCGCGACGCCCCAGAAGTCGGCAGACGACGTCAGTCCACCGCTCAAGTACACGTCGCCGCTCGCGTCGACCGCTAGGGCGTCCGGCATATCGCCTCCGACAGTCGGAGCGAAGCGCCACGTTTCCGAGCCATTTGCCGCATCATGGCGCACAAGCGTGTAGCCAACGCGTCCCGTAATGTCGAGCGCGTTGAGCACGTAAACGCTGCCGCCTCTGGCTGCTACCTGCGTGCCCCGCGTGCTCGGTACGACGTATTCGACTGATCCATCGGCAACGCTCAACGCCACGAGCGACGGCCCGTTGACCGCGATGCTGTCGGCTGTCAGGTCGACGTCCTGCGCGCCCAAGATCGAGAGATACAGCCGCTGACCGTCCGAAGCGAACGGCTGCCCGACGACGAGCAGTTGCGAATCGCTGGTGAGCGCCTGCTGACCGCCCCATTCGAGTGCCCCCGTCGCCCCGTCGAAGCGCGCCGTAAAGCCCGCCGCTCCCGCGTTCGGCCCCGCCAGCCCGCGCCCTACGATCAGCGTTTGGGCCGATGGGTCGAGGTCCATCGTGACGCCGGTCGAGAGCAATCCCTGGATCGCCACGTCGCCATCCGGCAAGACCGCAATCAGCGTCTTGGGCGCTACAGACTCGGCCCCAACGAAACTCAGGCCGACGAACTTGTGCGCCCACGTCAGCGTGCCCGACGCATCGTAGCGCGCCACGAACGTCGCGCCGTTGGGCGACGTCGTCTTGAGAGCCGCAAGCGCCGCCGTCGCGCTCAGTGCGAGCGAGTCGTCGAACGTACCGGTGACGTAGAAGCTACCGTCGCCAGCGAGTTGGACGTCGGTGATGCCGACGCCTCCGCCCTCTAGTCCGACGATGGGAACGGGATACTGGGCGTATGCGGGAGTAGCAAAGACGAGCAGGCCGAAGAGAACAGAAAGGCGGCGCATGGGAGTGGCGGAAAGATTCATCCCCACACTACCAAGCCACGCCCCTACCGCGCCTCCCCGGATCCGGGTATTTGTACCGCTGCCCTTCTATGCAAGCCGCGAACGCATCGGAGCCCACCTTCTACTCGCCATTCTGAGCCTATCGAATGGATTCCCGGCTCGGTATCACCCACCCGTCCGAAACGTGACTTCGGCCCTGTCGGTCGTACCACCGACGGGTGGGTTGGGTTTGCGGACGGTGACCTCCGCCCAGAGAGCGTCGGGGTAGAGTTCGTGCGCGCCGGTCGCGATCAGGTAGGCGAGCCGCTCGATCAGGTAGAAGCGGTTCTCCATCACCGTGCGTTTAGCGAGGGCATACAGCTTTTCGTAGTCGACGGTCTGGTTCAGGTCGTCGTTCTGCGCGGCTTGGGCAAAGCGCTCGGCGGGCAAGCCAACTGCCACGTCGACCTCGAAGCGGCCGCCGATGGCGTGTTCCTCCTGCATGACGCCGTGGTGGGCGTAGAATGCGGCGTTGACGAGGCGGACAATGGCGGGCATACCAAACAGAGATTACAGGTCGAGGTCGGCGAGAAGCTGCTCTCCCTCGGCGTCGAGCGTTCCCATCGCGCGCAGCGTGCGCAGGTGGGCGGCGTAGAACGTGGCGTAGAGGCCGAGCACGTGGTCGTCGCGCCTGAGGTGTTCGTCAAACAGGGCTACCAGATCCGCGTCGCGCCAGGCGTCGGGGACGTAGAGTGCTTGCGGGCCGTGAGCGCCATCGGGGGCCAACGCGGGGAACGATGCCTCCGGCTCAAATGCGCGCTGCCCCAGGTGGCAGCCCACACACTGCGTCGGCGCGTTGAGGGCGCGCGGGGCAGCGTCGGTGCGCTCAGCCAGATTGCCACTCTCATTGTACACCATGAAGTCCCAGAAGCCATCCGAGCGGCGGAGTTTTACGGTCGTCTCGACGAGCGTGCTGTCACCGCCGCCGTTCGTGTCCCAGTGCTCGCCGACGAGAAGAGTGCCGACCGGGTAGGCGACGCGACCGCTGTCGGCGAAGGCACGTAGAGCCGAACGCAATGCCGGTTCGGGGACACAGACGCGGCGAGCGTGCTGGGTCATCACCCCGCGTCCCTCGGTGCAAAAGCCGTCGCGGTAGCTGCCATCCGCGTCGAGCGCGTCGAGCGTTGGCGGCAGGTCGCGCGCTTGGGCATAGGTGGCCTGAACCCATTCGCGGATTTCGTCGCGCGTGGCGTTGCCGTCGCCGTCCACGTCGAGCGTGCCGGGGAGTTGGTCCGCATCGACGTACACAGCGGATCCGTCGCGCGTGAGTAGGCCCGATGCGAACGGGTCGGCGACTTCGGCCCCCGTGTACGAACCGAACAAGAACGACAGAGCAGGACCGGTCACATCACCGTCGACGCGCACGCCGCTCGTTTCGGACGAGGTACAGCCGGTCGCGACGATCAGTAAGGAGAGAAAGAGCAGGCGGGACAAGGCAGACGTCGAGGTGGAACGCCAAAGATACCAGCGACCGACGCGTGCCCGGCAATCGCATTTTCACAGCGCTAGACGGCTCGTTCCGTTATTTACTCTTTGTCCTCCTCGGCCTGCCACCGTCTGCTGTGTCTTTCGCTTCTCATCTCCGCGCGATTTCATCGGGCGCTGCCTACTACGGTAAGGGGATTCTTAAAGAGGTCGAGACCAAGGACATCTTCCTGTTCAGCCAGGCGATTGCATTCAAAGTGCTCGTCACGATCGTGCCTCTGCTCGTGCTCGCGACAGGTATCATCGGGCGCGTGCTCAAGCAGGACAAACCGTTCGAGATCGTCGAAGGAGCCGTTCGAGATCTGCTGCCGGGAGGACAGAGCGAGCAGATCCTGGTGTTTCTGCGCGACCTGCAAGGCGCCTCGGGCACAATCACGATCGTCGGTATCCTGGGTACACTCGTAGCCGTAATCACGCTGTTTACGACGCTGCGCGCTTCGATCAGCAGCATCTTCGCCGAGGCCTACCGCGACACCCGTTCGATCCTGGGCGGCTACGCGTTCGATGCGCGCATGATCGTCCAGGTCGGCTTGTTGTTCTTGCTGTCCATCTCGATCACGGTCGCCTCTCAGTGGCTGAGCGGCACCGGCGAGGACGTGATCCGGTGGTACGCGCTTGAGTGGGAATGGCTGTTTCAGGGGTGGAGCGTGATCTTTAAAGCCGTCGGACTGATCCTTCCACTGTTCGTCACGATGGCGATGTTCAGTCTGTTGTACTACTTCGTACCGCGCCCACGCCCGCCCAAGCGTAGTGTCGTCCGAGGCGCGTTGGTAGCCGCCGTTTTGTGGGAAGCCGCCAAGTACGCGTTCACGCTCTACGTGACGCATGTCGCCGCATTCGATCTGGGCAGCACATTCGGGTTGATCCTCGCGTTCGGCTTTTGGATCTACTACTCGGGACTCGTGCTGTGCATCGGCGCGCTGATCGCGCTGCTCGATGAGAAACGCATCCGCTCCGAGCAGGCCGAGCAGACACGAGCAGAGGAGGACCAAGTCGCCCCGATCACGCCGGACGGTAAAAAACTCGCTCATACGCCTATGCCGCTCCTCCCCGACGACGACTCGAACGTTGCTCCCCCCACGCCGGACGATCCGCCCGCCGTTCAGACTCCTCGCACCAACGCTTAGCGCTCCTTTGTCTATCCCCCGCGCGCTCGCCTGCTGCCTACTGCTCGTCCTCGCTCCTCGCGCCTGGGCGCAAGACCCTGCGCCTGAACGCGAGGGGGCACCGCTATTCCTAATCGACAAGTCGACCAAAATCGACCGACTTTCGTTCACGTTTGAGGGAAGCGAGACGTTCAGCGAGAACGAGCTCGTCGAAGGCGCTCTGCTCGCCACGACCGAGCCGACCTTCCTGGAACGTCTCATGAGTGTTTTTCCTTGGGCGTCGCTCGACCTGATGACGCTCGTGCCTATCGAAGTACAAAAAGACGTCGCCCGCCTACGCGACTTCTACAAGCAGCGCGGCTTTCCTCAGGCAAGAATCGACTACGGCGGAAGCAAACTGGACACTGCAGCGAACCACATCCACATCATATTCAATGTAAATGAGGGTCCGCCAACCAACGTGCGGAGCCTACGCTACCAAAACAGCGACGGGGTATCGCTCGACAGCCTGTTCAACACAGCCGTTCCAGGGGCTCAGTCGGCGGACCGGTGGGCGCGCTTTCGACGCGAAGTCCCCACGCAGCCCGGTAAGCGGTTCAGCACGTTCGACTTCTCGGTCACCAAAGGCCAGGTACTCGACTTCACGCGCGACAGAGGCTTCGCCTTTGCCTCCATAGACTCCGACTCGACGATCTCTTCGGATCAACGCCTGATCGACCTGACAGTCACCGTCACGACCGGGCCACGCGCCGTCGTCGACACGGTCCAGATCAGAGGTAATGGGTCGGTCGAGGATCGAGTAGCACGACGTGAGGTGCCGCTGCAACCGGGCGATCTCTTTAACCAGGGCCGCCTGCTCAACGGGCAGCGCAACCTGTTCGCCATACCGATCTTCCGCGTGGCCGTAGGGTTGGTCCCGGATCAGCCTGTCGACTCTACGGTGACGATCCGATACGAAGTCCGCGAGGCCGACTTGCGGCTGTTTCGGGCACAGACGGGATACTCCCGCGAGGAAGGCATCGTGCTCCAGCCGTCGATTGAGCACCGCAACTTTATGGGCAGCGCGCGCTCGCTCACGCTGGCCTCCGAGTGGCGCACGACGCTCCTCGCTACCGCTGCGGGCGATTTCAAGCCGGTTCGACGACTCGACATCCAGGCGACACTGACGCAGCCTTTCGTCTACCGCCGCGAACTCTCGGCCATCCTCGCCCCGTTCTACCGTTTCGAGGACAACGATAACTTGGGCATCGGATATCGCGAGTTCGGGGTGAACACGACGCTGATCTACGAGATC
>CAXBBB010000083.1:0-8085 GCA_963973615.1 uncultured Rhodothermales bacterium
ACGGCGTCGATCAGCGGCTGCCCAGCGAAGTCGGTCATCGTGAACTGCGAGCGACCGGCGCGGTCGACGACGTGGACGCCCGCGCGGTCGATCACGTACAGAAACTCGTCGAATCCGGCAGCGATGTCGGTCGGGGCGTCAAACGTGCCGTTCTGGGTCTGCTGGAAAAACGGCTGAATCGGCACGTATCCGACGTCCGAAATCTGCGTCGGGTCGATGCGCCCGTCGCGCAGAATTTCTGCGGTCGTGGCGTCGTCTTTGGAGCCGATGAAGTCGCAGCCGCTGACGGAGACGAGGGCGAGTAAGAAAAGCGGAAGCAGGCGCATCGCGGGAGAGAAGAGAAGTCCGTCAGAGACGGTTAAAGCGTCACGTTGAGGCTGAAGGCGTGTACGTCGCCCAAGAATTCCATCGACTGATAGCCGTAGTCGACGCGGGCGTCTTCGCCCAGGCCAGGGATACGGAGCCCGGCGCCCAGCGAGCCGCGATACTCTTCGACGCCCAACCGGTAGCCACCGCGCAGGATGAGCAGGCCTTTGAACGTGTATTCGGCGGCTAGGCCGAGCGTTTCGGTGTTGTCGTTCGGGCGGTAGAGCTGGCTGGCGACTGTCAGGGCGTGGTCCGGCGAAGCGCGCATCAGATCGTAGCTCAGGCCCAGCAGAAACGTCGTCGGCGGCGTGATCGACTCAAAATCGTCCGTCGTTGCAACCCCACCCGGGGCGTTGGGATCGACGCGCGAGATTTCGCCGTCGGGCGTGGCGTCCAGGCCGAAGTTGCGAATCGCCACGCCGATCCGAGCGCCGGTCGATCCGACGTCGTACGCGATACCGAGGTCGACGGTAGCCGTTTGGGTCGTCAGTTCGAAGACGCTCTCACGGATGTAGCGGACCGTCACGCCGTAGCTGAACAGGTCGGTCAGGCTCTGCGAAACCGTCAGTCCAGCGGCGAGGTCGACAAAGCGGAAGGTTTGGCCCGTACCGGTCGGCTGAAACTCGGTCGTCACGTCCATCTCATCCGAATCGAGCGATTGGATGCTCAGCCCGACCACGACAGGTCCGGCGGGTATCAGCAGTCCGGCGTACGACGTGGTGAACAGCGTGCCCTCGAAGTGCGAGGCGCGCGACAGGTTGAGCGACAGTCCACCCGCGCGTGCGGCGAGGGCTGGGTTATAGAGCAGCGACGAGGCGTCCTCGGCCGTCGTGACGACGCTCTGGCTCAGACCGATGCTGCGCGCGTCGGTCGGGACCTTGAGAAACTGAAAACCGACTGTCCCGGAGCGGTCGCGCCCAAAGGCGGGAAGAATGCCCTGTGCCGAGACGGGAAGCGCAGGGAGGAACGCCAACAAAGCCAGCAGCAACGCCGCTAACGGGTAAGGGCGATTCATGAATCGCTCGAAGGCAAACGATAAACTCTGGAGCGTGCAGCGACGTGTGGAGATCGCCACGGCCTGGGGCCTCGCGATGACAGCGTTGGGGAGAGTGGCGTCGGCTCCTGCGCGCGCGGTTAGTACGAATGCGGTCATGATCAGAAGCGGAAGGAGAGGCCCAGCAGAATGTGGCGCTGCGGTAGGAAGCGGGCAGGGTTGAGCGGCGGCAGGCCCGACGTGCGCGGGTCCTCGTAGCGCAGGTCACGGACGCCATTGACGACGTCGTAATCCGAGTCGCCGCGCAGGGCAATCAGGTCAGCGTCGGCATCGAGTTCGGGGTAGGCCTTGCCGGTCACCGGGTTGACGATGACGGCGTTGCTCTGGTTGAACAGGTTGGTGACTTCCATCGTCAGCAGCACGTTGGTCTTGGCGACCGAGATCGTCCGCGAGAGCGTCAGGTCGAACCACCACCACGGCGCGCCGACTTTGCTGTAGCGATCCTCGGGATCCTGATCGGTTTCGTAGATCGGGCGCCAGTCGCGCTCGCCCGTGACGGGGTTGACGGCGTTGCCCAAGAACTCGACCGGGGTGTAGCGCTGCCCGCTGCGGAACGTGGTCGACAGGTAGGCGCGGTAGTTATTGAGACCGGGGATGCCGAAGAGGGGCGTTTCTTCGTTGCGCGAGAAGATGACGAAGGCCTTGAGGTCGATGGGGCGGTCCCAGGCGAGCGGGGTCTCGACGGTGTTGTCGATGTTGCCGCGTGCGAGGAAGTCCTGAAGCGCGTCGTTGTTGGTCGACGAGAGACCTGTCGCGCGGCTGAACGAGCCGCTGATCTGGCCCTGGAAGCCCTTGCCGATGCGCTTGAGGTAGCTCGCTTCGAGTCCACGCACGCGGGCGAAGTCGCCGTTGACGCGGAAGGCGCGGACGCTCTCGCGGCCCGATGCATCGCGGATGACGACGTCTTCGACCGTGATGAAGTCGAACTTATCGCGCCAGAAGGCTGTCACGCTGAGCACGTCGTTCGACGTGATCTGGTACTTCAGGCCCAACTCGTAGCTGATGTCGACTTCGGGGTCGAGGTCGGGGTTGCCCAGGTCGGCAAAGAAGCTGCGGTCCTGGAAGAACGGGTCGAGGCCGGTGTAGACGAACGTCGGGTGCGGCGTCCGCGTCGAGTGGCCGTAGTTGAAGAACATGACCTGGTTCTCCCTAATCGGGAAAGACACGCGCAGTTTGGGCAGCAGACGGTGCTTATAGCGGCGGCCCAAGATCTTGGTCGTTCCGCTCTTGTAGCTCTCGCGGATGGTGTCGAGGATCGGTGCATCGGGATTGTCGACCAGTTCGTCGACGTATTCGCCCGGCGCCCAGTACTCGAAGCGCAAGCCTACGTTGGCGATCAGGCCACGGTAGCGGATCTGTCCCGACGTGAACAGGGCGCCACGCTGCGGCTTGACGCGCCACACGTCCGACGATTGGCCGAGCCGGTTGCTCTGCGTCGTGTCGCCGCCTGCCGTAATGATCGGTGCGCCGATCCAGGGACGGACCACGTCGATCCACTGATAATCGTTCTGCTTGTGCTCGAAGCCGAGCTGCGTGCGCACGTTGCGATCCGCCGAGAACAACGTATAGCTACCCCGCAGGGTCAGTTCTTCGGCGAAGTGGTCGTGCCAGCGCGTGGCGATGCCGCCGTTGTTGATGAAGCCGGGGCCGGGCAGGATGAACAGCGCGTTGGGATCGGGCGGCAAGCCATCACCCGCGCGGAAGATCGTCGCCGGGTAGTTGGGCAGGCTCTCGGGGTCGAGTTCGCTGTCGATCACGTCGGGGCGCCAGTCGCGTCCGTTGGCGTCGGCACGCAGGCGCGTGAACTGGAGCGCGAAGTTGTACTGGAAGCCCGGCGCGATCACGGCGTCGTTGCCCGTTACCTGGAGCGACCGCGTGTTCTGGTTGACCTGAAGCGACTTCTGGAACGACGCCTGGAGTTTCAATCCGGGGCGCACGTCATAGGTCAGCTTGCCCAGTCCGCTCCAGCGGTTGGCGGCGCGCGGCATCCAGAAGTCGCTGAAGCCGAGCGACGATTCCAACTGGTCGGGCGTGCTCACCTGGCGCGTAAAGCCGTCGTTGAACTGGGCCTGTCCCGACGTGAAGAAGCGCAGTTTGCCCGGGATGATCGGCCCGCCCAAGCTGGCCTCGTAGATCTCTTCGCGGAAGTTGGAGGAGGCGCCCGAGTTGAAGCCGAAGTCGTCCCGTTTGTGCGCGAACGATCCGGCGAAGGTGTCGCCGCCGTCCTGCGTTTGGACGCTGACGACACCCGAGGTTACGTCGCCCACGTCAGCACCGACGCCGCCCGTCGTCACTTCGACTTCCGAAAACGAGTTCGATCCGAGGTCGAGGCCGAAGCCCGTGCCCGACAGCGGGTCTTTGGCCGACACGCCGTCGACGATGAAGCCGGTTTCGTCGGCACGTCCGCCCCTGATGTAGAGACCGGTCGGGTCGCGAACGACGCCTGCCTGGTTTGCCACGACGCCTTCGACGCCACGGACGGGGGCGGCCTCGATCTGCTCGCGCGAAATCGCAACTTGGCTCTGGGCACCCTCGACATCGACCAGCGGACGGTCGCCGATCACAACGACTTCGTCATCCGTCGACAACACCGCCTCTTTCAGATCGGTGTTGAGCGTCGTCGTCTGGTTATTGGCGATTTCGATTCCGGTAAACAGCTTGGTCTCGAATCCGATGTACGAGATCTGGATGTTGTAACTGCCCGCGCGCAACCCATCGACGCGGTAGTTGCCGTCGATATCGGTGATCGTGCCCTGAGTCGTGCCGGTGACGAGTACGTTGACGCCGATCAAACCGTCACCGAACTCGTCGACGATTTTGCCCGCGAGTGTGCCCTGCGCCTGAGCCGACGCAGTGGTGGCGAGGAGTACGACGAGGAGGAAGAGCGAGCGCATGGAGGAGAGGAAGAGTCGCATCAAAATCCGAGGCTTTCGAGCATCGCGAGGACCGCGGTGCGCATGGCGGCGGGGTCGCCGGAGGGAGAGGCGAGAATCGGAGCGCCGGACTGTTCGTTGACGAGCGGGAGCGACCACAGCCCGACGATGGGCTGATTGTTAGTGTTCAACCGCATGGAGACGACGTCCGAATTGCCAGTCCACAGGCCGCTGCCTCTACCGACGCGCGTGCGGTAGGTCCAGTCACCCCGATAGAGTGGGACAGTGCGTCCACCGCTGCCGAGGTAGGGAAGCGTGGAGATGAAGAACTGTTGGGCTTCGAGCGGGGGCAACGTGACGCCAGTTCCGGGAACGGGGTTTAGTGGCGTTATAGGCGCTCCCGTCGAGAGCGAAAGCGAGCGTAGGCTATCGGGCAGTGGCACCAACTCGGCGATGGGCAGCAGGAAGAGCGCCGGGTTGTCGGCGTTATCGGCCAAGTCGGCACTTTGGGGGAGCGTCACGGGAACGTGAACCATCATCGTGCCGCCGCCATCGAAGAACAAGTTGAGCGCTGGAGCCGCAAACGGAAGGTTGTTGGCGGTCGGGCTGTTCGTCGCCGCAGATCCGACCCAGTAGATGCGTTTCCACCGCGCGAACGTTTGCATGAGCGCAGGCTCCTGAGAAGGGCCGAGAAGAGGCGAGCGGTTCGAGTTGCCCGACGATCCTGTCGTAAACGGAAGGTTGACGTTCCACAGATCGACCTGGTCACCGACTTGCTCTTTGAGCAGGTCCATGTGGTAGTCGATCACGGTCGGCGCGGCGCTGTTGCGGAAATCGTTGACCAGCAGCACGTCACTCGTGCGGCCTTTGACGTACCACGTATCCGACGATCCGGCGGCGGGGTAGCGCGACCAGGCGCTCGTCGTGTCGGTCTGGTCTACGCTGCGGACGTAGAACACGTTGTCGGCGTCGAGTTTGAGGCCAGGCGCGTCGATGCCGGTCGTCTGGAATGCGCGTCCGGCGAAGACGCGAGCCGACACGGTCGTGTTGCTCAGCGGATCGCTGGGACCGAGTAGCGTCACGTAGCGCGTGTCGGGTGGCAGCGCGATAGGGTTGGTCGAATCGTTGAGCGCGATCTCGATGCGCGCCAGGTTGCCGTCGCCTTCGGGGTCGCCTGCGAGGAAGCCGAACGAGAACACGTCGAACGTGGTGTCGGGCGGAAGCGCAAACGCGTCGACAGAGGCCGTGGGCGGGCTGTTGCGGACAGGGTAGACCGTGCTCGCGGGGGTCGGGTCGGCCAGGTTTTCGTTGTCGACCGCGCGGACTTCAACGCCTACGTTGGCCGTCGATGCGCCACGCGGAATCGGCAGCAGCAAGAGCGTATCGGTCGATGTGGTAAACGACCAATCGCTGGTCGGACCATTGGGGCCGACAATGCGCAATTCAAAGCCCGACACGTAGCCGTCGGGATCCGTCCCCGTCCACGAGAGGGCGACGGTCGAAGCCAGGCGCCGGTCTTCGCCCAAGTTGTCGACGAGCGACGAATCGGCTATCGATAGTTCGGTCGTTGGGGGTTGGTTGGCGAGCGGATCGCCGTCAAGTCCGGAGTCGCACGCGGCGAGCACCAAGAGCAGGACGAGAGGGAAGAGGCGGTAGGGCACGTCGGAGAGAGTAGGGCCGGAGCCGGGGTTTCACTGAGGAGGGTGCGCGGGGCGCAGCCTTCGCAAGGAAAACGCGGGATAGATCGGCGAGGAATAAAAAAGAGAGAGCGGCAGGCCAAGCGTTCGGCCCGCCGCTCCTCTAGTTGGCTTAGCGCGTCACGACAAGCTGCGTCGTAGCCGTGCGGCCTTCGCTCGTCAGGCGGACGAGGTATAGGCCGGAGGCCAGACGCGATGCGTCGAACGAGACCGTCTGCGATCCAGCCGGGCGGGTGCCTTCGACCAGCGTGGCGACGGTGCGTCCCATCAGGTCGTAGACGACGAGGCTGGCGTCAGCCGAACGCTCGAGCGAGAAGTGCAGCGAGGCACCACCGTTGGTCGGGTTCGGGAACGCCGCGTCCAGGCCGAAGCCCAGCGCGTCGATGGCGTCGCCGATGGCGGTTGCCGTCGTCACGTCGCTCTCGACTTCGGGCAGCAGCTTGTAGTTGCCGAACGAGTACGTAAAGACGCCCTGGATGCTGGAGAACGCGTCTCCGACGGTGAGCGTCGTGTTGAAGCTCTGCGGGAACGCATCCGAGGCGTCATCGCCGCGAATTCCGTTCGAGTCGCCGGAGGTCGCGAATGCGAACTCACCGAAGTTGCGGTCTCCGTCCGGGTTGGCCGATACCACCGTTACGTCCTCGAAGCGGAGCAGCATGCTCTCGTGCGCTTCAGCGATCGACGGCTCCTGCAAGAGCGTCGTGGTGACGGTCTTGTAGTCGTACGGCGTGACCTGCGTCGGGGCGGCGAACTCCAGGCTCTGGAGCTGCGTCAGGCCGTTGAACTCGCCTAGCTGCGCCGACGTGATCGTGATCTGATCGCCACGCTTGAGCGTCTCGGTGTTGGCTTGCGAACGAACGGCAATACCGGTTCCGGCGGCCAGCGTCGGGTCATCCTGGAGGGTGATGAGGCCCGACGTGTCCGGCTGCGACGTGACGACGGCGGTGAGGTTGAACAGGTCGGTCGTGAACGAGACGGCTCCGGCAATCGGGCTGTTCGCGATGATGGCGCGCGCCTGCGAGATCGAGGAGATGGCCGACGAGCGGACGTAGGTCAGGTAGTCACGAGAGGTCGTTACACTGCCTTCGTTGTCCGTTGCCACGACGTAGTACACCAGGTACGAGTCATCCGTCAACGCACCGGCGGGGATGTTGCCCGCGAAGTTGTCGTTCGATCCAGCGCGCAGTGGTACAGAGACCGTGTCGCCGGTCGTGCCGTTTTGGGTCGACGCGTAGAATACTTCGACGCTGCTGATCGAGCGGCCGTTGACCGCGTCAGCCGTGATGCTGGCTGAGATGCCTAGGTCCGAGTCTCCCTTGGTGAAGCGCTCAGCGGTGACACTCGCGATGTTTGGCGGAAGGGCGCCGGGAACGACTTCCAGATCGCCGAACTCAAACGGGTTGATGGCGAGCTTGTAGTCCGGGTTGTAGCGGCTCGTGAAATCGCCTGCCGCTTCGAGGAAGCCCTGGATGTTGACCGTTGCACCGATCTGGGGCGGCGTAAAGACCGAGTCCGGCGTGACCGTGAAGCCCGCGTTGATGTAGCCTTCGTTGGTATTGCGGTCGTTGCGGTAGTTCAGGCTCACGTCCGACAGGTCGAGGGCGAGCGAGGCGTCCGCATTGGTGAACGTCACGTTGAACCGGTCGCCGAACGGCGCTACGCCATCCACTTTTAGGCCTTCGACGCGCACATACTCTTGGGCGTACAGGTTGAAGTTGGCCGCATTAATCGCGGACTGAGCCGAGTTGGCGTTGGGGTCCTCGACGCCCGGAATGGCGACGTCGGTGATGTCGATGCTGATTGGGTCGAGTAGCTTTTCAGACAGGCCGATGTCGGCGAGGTCCTGAGCAACGAGCGTAATCGTGGTGGGTGAGATCTGGGGAGCCAGTCCGAAGTAGTCGATCTGGCCGGTGACGGTGATGACCGCGCCGGGGGCGAGGTTCGTCAGTCCGCTCGTGGCGTAGTTGCCGTCGACCATCTGAGCGGTATATCCAGCGCGGAGCGTACCGTTCTGGACGGCTGACGTGTCGCGCACGTAGACGTGAACGCGGCCCGGTGCCGCTCCGTTGTTGGCGCTAGCGCGGCCCGAGAGAAG
>CAXBBB010000084.1:0-8016 GCA_963973615.1 uncultured Rhodothermales bacterium
CCGAACGGACACCCGAGCGAGGTGCAGAACCAGTTGCAGCCGATTTTCGAGGCTGTCGCGATGGCGAATGTTGCTACGAGCGCGGTTCAAGCCAAAGCGATGGGCTTCATGGCCGAAGACGGAATCGTCGTGATGAACGCCGAGCGTCGCTTCCACGTCGCGCGCGCCGAAGTCGTCCGCCTGTCGGAGCAGGGGTATCTGTCGCCGCCCGTCGAGACCCACATCCAGGTGCTGGGCCGCGATACCGCCGCAGCGTTCGGCATCGCCGTGACGCAGTTCTTGGACGGCAACTTCGTGTCCGAGTACGACGCCTTCCTCGCCGCGCAGTTTGCCCACGTCCTGACGGGCGGCGACCTAACCGGGCCGCAGTTCGTCCACGAGGACTACCTGATCGAACTCGAACGCGAGGTGTTCATGCGACTCCTCGGTGAGACCAAAACGCAAGAGCGCATCACCGGCCTGCTCACGACCGGCAAACCGCTCCGCAACTGACGCTCACCGTGCCCAACCCCGCCAACTGTCATCGCGAGGACGTAGGCCGTGGCGATCTGCGGGTTGGGCACGCACCTCCGAGACCGGCTCGAACTCGGCTTGTCTCCCAAACTCTGAACCTGTTTCCAGCCGACGTTGCATGCAACGTCGCTACGAATACCAACTGACTCTACAATGCAACCTCGAAACGCATATATCGCCTCCGCCGTCCGCATCGCTGTGGGTAAGGCGCGCAAGGGCGCCCTTCGCAACGCCCGCCCCGAAGCGCTGGGGGCGCACGTCGTCAACGCGGCGACTCAGCGCGTCAAAGGCTTGGATCTCGGGCAGGTCGACGATTGCTTGATCGGGTGTGCCTTTCCCGAGGGCGCGCAGGGCATGAACATGGGCCGCATCATCGCCCAGAAAGCCGCATTGCCGGACAGCGTACCGGGCGCGACTATCAACCGCTTTTGCTCGTCGGGCTTGCAGACGATCGTAATGGCGAGCCAGGCCGTCAGCGCGGGGCACGCCAGTGTCGTCGTAGCCGGAGGCGTCGAGTCGATGAGCCGGGTGCCGATGTCGGGCTTCTTCTTCCAGCCTGATCCGTCGACGGTCGACGACCGGCCCGAAGTCTACGTTTCGATGGGCATCACGGCCGAGAACGTCGCCGCCAAGTACAATGTGAGCAGGGAGGATCAGGACGCGTTCGCGCTCCAATCGCATCAGCGCGCCCTCGACGCCATCGAGAGCGGGCGGTTCAAAGACGAGATCGCGCCGTACGAGATGACCGACGTGCTCTACGACGACAGCGATCAGCAGGCGCACACGCACACGTTTACGCACGACACGGACGAAGGGCCGCGCGCCGATACGTCGCTCGAAGCGCTGGGCCGATTGCGTCCGGCGTTCCGTGCAGGCGGAAGCGTCACGGCGGGCAACAGTAGCCAGATGAACGACGGCGCCGCGGCAACCGTCGTGATCGACGAGGACACAAAGAACGCGTTGGGCATCGATCCAATGGGTAGGGTCGTTGGCTTCGCGCTGTCGGGTGTTGCGCCCGAACTGATGGGTATCGGTCCCATCGGCGCGATTCAGAAAGTGCTCAAGCAAACCGGACTGAGCGTGTCTGACATCGACTTGGTCGAACTCAACGAGGCGTTCGCCGCTCAAGCGTTGGCCGTGATGCGCGAAGTCGGCCTGGATCAGAGCAAAGTCAACGTCAACGGCGGCGCCATCGCCTTAGGCCACCCGCTGGGCTGTACGGGCGCCAAGCTGACGACGACGCTCTTGCACGAGATGGAACGACGCGGCAGCCGCTATGGAATCGTGTCGATGTGCGTCGGCGGTGGAATGGGCGCCGCAGCCGTCATCGAGAACCTTCGGCGCTGAGGGAGACCTGGCAGGTCGTAGCGACCTGCCAGGTTCGCACGGCCCTCCGTTTTGAAGCCCGCGCAGATAGAGGCGCGCGCGTGAACAGGCAGCCGACGCGCGCGGTTACCCCGTTTCACCCACGCCAACCCGATCTGCCATGCCCGCTCCCACACCGCCACCTATCGGAGAGAAGCCCGGAAAACGGCAGGCCGTCGAGGCTATGTTTGACAGCATCGCGCCGCAGTACGACCGTCTCAACCGCATCCTGAGTTTAGGCATCGACCAGGGGTGGCGCCGCAAGGCGGTCCGCTGGCTGGGCGAGAGCAACCCGCGCACCATCCTCGACGTGGCGACAGGAACGGGCGATTTGGCTATTCAAGCGCTCGACCTCGACCCCGACCACGTGACGGGGATCGACCTATCCGAGCCGATGCTGGCCGTCGGGCGCAAGAAGATCGCCGCGATGGGCGAGTCGGAACGCATCACGATGCAGCAAGCCGACGCCGCCGATCTGCCGTTTACCGACGACACGTTCGACGCCGCACTGGTCGCGTTTGGCGTCCGCAATTTTGAGAACCTCGACGCGGGCCTCGCCGAAATCCGTCGCGTGCTCAAACCCGGCGGCGTGTTGATCGTGTTGGAGTTCTCCACGCCGACGCTGCCTGTCTTCCGCGAACTGTACGCGTTTTACTCGCGCTACATCCTGCCCTTCGTCGGCTCGCTGCTGTCGGGTAACCGGGGCGCGTACGAGTACCTGCCCGAGTCCGTCAAAGCCTTCCCCGACGGCCGCGACTTCCTTGCTCGGATGCAAGGCGTCGGGTACGGCGAGTTACAGGCGATGCCCGTCACGCTGGGCGTAGCGACGATCTATCGAGGCGTCAATCCTGGATAGATCGTCGGTGTGTCAGCCCTGTTGCTTCTCGGCATACTCAGCAGCGTCCGTTTCATCCTCGAAGAGCGTGACCTGGTCGAATTTGCCGTCGCCGGTCCAGTTGTCGCCTAGGTTGTTTTCTCGGTCTAGGTATACTTCGCCGGTGTCGGTGTTTTCGAAGACGACGAACCGAGGCTTGTCGGGGAGTTGTTCGAGAGCCTGGGCGAGTTCGCCCTTGGGGTGACGGCTCAGTTCGGTGTATCCGGGGTAGTCGGCCAGCCCTTCGCGCCAGTTGCGTAGGCGGTAGCGGCTGCGGTCGGCGCTGTGGCTGAGTTGGACGGTTTGCTCGACCGCTGCATTCGGGTCGCGGTCGTCTTCGGCCTCGAGGGCGCGGACTTCGGTGCCGTCGTCAGAACTGCTGTCTTCGTGTTTGGGGTCGGGGCCGTTGTAGGAGCCGGTCGGGGCGAGGTCGTCGTGTTTGGACATGGGGGAGAGGGTAGAAGGGGAGGAGTTAGTCGGTCGGGCGCTCGGTGTTGGCCTGGACGCTGAGATAGCGCAGCAACTCTTCCTGCTCGGGCGTCAACTCACGGTCGCGGCGTGGCATCACGGCTTCGGCGACGCGCAAGAACTTGTCGATCCGATAGGGCGAATACGCGCCGGGCGAGCCCCACGTGAACGCAGGCACGAAGCGGTCGTGGAAGCCGGGGCCGTAGAGGTTGCAGCCCACGCCGACGACGGTGCCGGTGTTGAAGGTCGTGCCGATGCTGCACTTGGAGTGATCGCCCAGGACCAAGCCCATGAACTGCTTGCCCGTCGACTGCATCGCGCGCTCGTGCATCGAGTACAGCGCGACCGGGCCGTAGTCGTTGCGCAGGTTGGAGGTGTCCGTTCCGGCGCCGATGTTGCACCACTGGCCAACGTAGGTGTGGCCCATGAAGCCGTCGTGCGCTTTATTGCTGAAGCCGAACACGATCGTCGTGTGGACCTCGCCGCCGATTTTGCAGCCGGGGCCGACGGCCAGTCCGTCGAGCTTGGCGTTGGCGTTGGCCTGCGACATCGGCCCCATATAGAGCGGTCCGCGCAGAACGGCACCTTCGTGGACCGTGACGCCCGCGTCGAGGTAAATCGGCCCGTTCTCGGCGGACAGGACTGCGTTGGCTTTGACCGTCACCCCTTCGGCCAGATAGATCGCGTCTTCGTCGACCAGTGCGACGGATGGGCTCAGGGTTACGTTCTCACGCTCGACCTGTTTGTAGCCTCGGCGGAGCGCGTTAAAGTCGCGTTCGATGGCGTCGCGGACGCCGTGTACCAGGTTCGGTATCGTGTCGACCAGTTTCGCGGTCGATACGGCGACGCGTTCGGTTGACGGCCCGCCCAGTCGCGTCAGTTCTTCGGCGTCTAAAAAGTCGGGGAGATCGACGGCGTCGGGGAGGGCGGGAATCCAGGCGGCGACGACTGTCTCGTCTTGGACGAACAGCTTGGCCGGTCCGCGCAGGGTCGGCTAGATGCGGCCCAAGGCGTCGCCTGCTCCGGCGATCCAGCGTCCGTTGACGAACAGCAGGTCGACGCCCGCAGGGATGCGGTTGACGGGGAGATCGTGCTCCAGTCGCGTCGTGGCAGCGAGGTAGCTGCGGGTGTGCAAAATGGTACCCGTCGCGTTAGGGAACGCACCTTGGAGCGTTTGCAGCGTCGAGCGAATCCCCAGCCGCAACGCGTAAACAGGGCGGGTGTCGACTAGGGGGCGAAGCGCGAGAGCGCCGGAATCTTCGAACGGAACGAGGAGCATGGGCAGAGGTGAGTTGTGCTGCACAAACTTAGGCGATGCGGCTCGTGTTCGCGCGCTCGGGCTCGTCTCTCAATCGGCACAGTTGGCGACAAGCGCGCAACTCACCTTCTGACTTCATCAACTCTCGCCTGTGGACTCACTGACTCAACTCGCGCTCGGCGCGTCGCTCGGGGAGGCCACGCTAGGACGCAAAGTCGGACGCAAGGCGATGGCGTGGGGTGCGCTGGCTGGGACGCTCCCTGACCTCGACGTGCTCGCTGGACCTTTGCTGACCGCTGCCGAAGCGCTGCGCTTCCACCGGGGTGCGTCGCACAGCTTGCTCTTCGCGCCGTTAGTAGCGCCACTGCTCGGGTTGCTCGTCGCCTGGCTGTACCGCAAGCGCGGTGGTGTCCACGCGGACTGGAAAGGGTGGGCGTGGCTGTTTCTCTGGACGCTCTGGACGCATCCGATCATCGACTGGCTCACCATTTACGGGACCCAACTCCTCTGGCCCTTCTCGGACGCGCCGCTCGAAGCCGGAGCGCTGTTTATCATCGACCCGCTCTACACGGCGCCCTTGCTGATCGCGCTCGTCCGCAGCCTGTTTACGTCCGACGCGCAAACCCGGTTGAGGTGGAATCGGTGGGGCCTGATCGTTTCGACGCTGTACGCGTGCTGGGGCTTGTACGCGTCGCACCGCGTCGAGCAGCTCGCGTGGGACAACCTGCGCGCTCAGGGGCTGGACGAGCAGGTGGACCGCGTGCTAACCGGACCGGCGCCGCTGACGACGCTGGCGTGGAACGTGTTCGCCCGTACCGACTCGGTTGTCTGGACGAGTCGGTACGCCTTTCTAGAGGACGACGACACGTTTGCGTTCGAGCCGATTGCGCGCCGCTGGCAACGCGTCGACTCGGTTCGAGGCACCGAAGCATTCGAAGCTGTCGACTGGTTCTCTCAGGGGTTCGGCGCTGCCCGGCTTGCCGACAATGGGCATCTCCGCATCCACGACCTCCGCTTCGGCAGAACCCTGACTCCCGATGGTGTCGATGCCGAGGACGGCGACGTGTTTCGGTTCGACTTCTACCGGCAGCCCAACGGCGCGCTCACGTTTCGACAGCTTCCGCCCACCGCCGATCTGGGCAAGACGCTGTCGGCCGTATGGCGGAGCGTCAAAGGAGAGAATCCAGCGCCCAATACCCGTTCCGATTGACCGCATTGAGGAACCGGCTGGACCGTGGACTCGTCACGCACCTTCCCCCCACACCGACTCCTTCCGACCGCCCATGAAGTTCTTCATCGACACCGCCGACCTAGACGAAATCCGCGAAGCCGCCGCTATGGGCGTGCTCGACGGCGTCACCACCAACCCGTCGCTCATGAAGAAGGCGGGCGACGTCAGCTTCCACGAGCACATCGTCGCCATCTGCGAACTCGTCGACGGCGACGTGTCCGCCGAAGTGACGGCGACCGACTACGAAGGCATTCTCAAAGAAGGCCGTGAACTCGCCAAGCTGCACGACAACGTCGTGGTCAAAGTGCCGCTCATCCTCGACGGTATCAAGGCGATCCGCACCTTCAGCGAAGAGGGCATTCCGACCAACTGCACGCTCTGCTTCTCGCCGACTCAGGCGCTCATCGCCGCCAAAGCTGGTGCGACGTACATCAGCCCCTTCATCGGACGCCTCGACGACATCTCGACGAGCGGTATGGAGCTGATCGAGCAGATCGTCCAGATCTATGGCAACTACGGCTACGAAACCGAAATTCTCGCCGCCTCGATCCGCCACCCGATGCACGTGACCGAGGCGGCGATGGCCGGAGCCGACGTGGCCACGATGCCGCTGAGCGTGATCAAGTCGCTCCTCAAGCACCCGCTGACCGACAACGGCCTTGCGAAATTCCTCAGCGACTGGAAGGCCTACGAAGCCGGACTGAGCGCGTAATCCAGTCTCTCACTTTTCGAGCGCCTGCGCCTTTCGAGGTGTGGGCGCTCGCGTGTTCTCGACTATGGACGGAACGGCATCGCAGCTATTCGAAGCACTCGACCTGACGGGGACGTTTGTATTCGCGGTCGCCGGAGGGTTTCGAGGGACGCGCCACGGACTGGACCTGCTCGGCGTACTCGTGCTTGCGGTCGTGACGGGCGTCGGCGGCGGACTGATTCGCGATATGCTGATCGGCGCGACGCCCGCTGCCTCGCTTGCCGACGAGCGCTACCTGATCATCTGCTTGGTCGGTGGCATTGTCGCGTTTCTGGCGGCGGGGCGAGTGGCGCAGCAGTGGAATAAAGTTATGATCGCCGATGCCGTCGGGCTGGGCGTGTTCGCGGCTATCGGGGCGGCCAAAGCGTCGGCTTTTGGCTTGGGGCCGGTCGGTGTGATGGGCATGGCCGCGCTGACGGCGACCGGCGGCGGTGTGATTCGCGACGTGCTTGTCGGCGAGATTCCTGCCGTCATCCGCCACGACTTCTATGCGACAGCGGCGCTGATCGGTGGCGCGGTCTTTCTGGCAGTGGAGTGGGTGGGATTCTCCAACGCATGGGCGATCTGGTCGACGTCACTGATCGTGACGGGGCTCCGATTCTGGGCTATGGCAGGTAACCTGCGTCTTCCAACCGCTGGTGTGGTGGCGGAGTGATTCGTGGGCGTTCAGCGCCTCATTTGGTGGTGGGCAACTCCCAACGCTCCCCGATTTTGAGTTCGCGGATTCGGTCGTCGATTCCTGCTTCGAGGGCATACCGGTGGAAGCGCGCTGGCGGCTCGCTCATCGGCTCGTCGGCCAGATCGAAGACGCCCCAGTGGACGGGGATGACGTAGGGTGATCCCAGGTCGATGGCGGCCTGAACCGAGTTCTCGGGCGCCATGTGGACCTCCTCCATGAACCAGCGCGGCAGGTAGGCGCCGATGGGCAGCAGCGCCACGTCCGGCACGCCGTAGCGATCTCGGATTTCCGAGAATAGACTGCCGTATCCGGTATCGCCACCGTAGTAGAGCCGCATGGGTTCGCCCTCTGACTCTGTGGACAGGTACCAACTCGCCCAGAGCGTGCCGTTGCGGTTCGTCACGCTGCGACCTGAGAAGTGGCGTGCGGGCGTGCAACTGACGCGGACCGGTTCATACCCACCCGTCGCGGGAAGATCGACGAACTGATCCCAGTCCATCTCGGCGACGCGGTTGGCGCCCCAGCCGCGGACGATGTCGCCCAGACCGAGCGGGACGAGAAACAGCGGGTCGTGCGCCGCGACCAATGTTTTGACCGACGGCTTGTCGAGGTGATCGTAGTGATCGTGCGAGAACACGACGGCGTCGACGCGCGGCAAGTCGGCGGGCTGCATCGGCGCGTCGATCAGCCGTTTGGGACCGGCAAACGATAACGGCGAGGCTCGCGGACCCAGCATCGGATCGATCAGAATCGTCCGCCCCGCCATCTGGACGACGACGGCGCTGTGCCCCAACCACGTCACCCGCAACCGCTCAGGATCGGTCTCCAGATCCGACGTCGACAGCGGAACGGACTGAACGTCGCCCGGAGGTACGCG
>CAXBBB010000085.1:0-7950 GCA_963973615.1 uncultured Rhodothermales bacterium
GCCCGGATCGCTCGCGTTCTACGACGCCGAGGCTGCTACCGTCTTCGGCGGCGACGCGCTCTTCCGCCGCTCCATTGGTCGGACCGATTTGCCGCTTGGCGATCTGCCTACACTGATGCGGTCGATCCACACGCAACTGCTCTCTCTTCCGCCCGACACGCGCGTATTCCCCGGCCACGGCCCGCCGACGACGATCGGCGAGGAGGCTGAGCACAATCCCTTTTTGACCTAACGCTATGAGCACCTTCCGCACCCTCGCCCTGACCGCCGCCGCAACGGGCGCCTTCGCGCTCGTCGCCCGCGCACTCAAACCCAAAGCGCCGTTCCCCCCGCCGCGTCGCCTGCCGCCGCCCGCGCCCGGCTCGTTCGACCCGCTCGAACTTCCCAAGCCGCAGCAAGACGCCATCCTGCGCGAGTTGGGCGACATGGCCTGACAGGCGCTGCCTGATTTCTCCGACCGATGCCCCGCCTCGCCCCGCCCGAAACCAAAGAGTGTCCGTCGTGCGCTCTCGACGCGCCGACCGATGCCGAAGAGTGTCCGTTTTGCGGCTACGAGTTCGTGCCCGAGCGCCGAGTGAGCGCGTGGGCTGCGGTCGCGTTCGTGCTGCTGATGCTGATTCCGCTCTACTTCGCCCTGCGCTCTCTCCTCGACTAGACTACCGATTTCCATGTTTGGAGACCTCTCCATCGCCGACTTTCTGCGCGACTATTGGCAGCAAAAGCCGCTCTTCGTCAAGGGAGCGTTCGCCGACTTTCAGCCGCCCGTCACGCCCGACGGTCTGATCGAACTCGCCACGCGGCCCGACACCGTGAGCCGGCTGATCCAGCAGACCGGTGGCGATCATCCGTGGCAGTTGAGCGACGGGCCGTTTACTCGGCGTGAGCTGAAAGCGGCGATGCAGCCAGGCGAGAAATGGTCGCTGCTCGTGCAAGAGATCGACCAGCATCTGCCCGCAGCCGCCAGCCTGATGCAGCGGTTCGCCTTTGTCCCCCTGTGGCGGATGGACGACCTGATGGCCTCGTTCGCCCCGGCAGGCGGAGGCGTCGGCGCGCACACCGACAACTACGACGTCTTCTTGATCCAAGGCGCGGGCGAGCGGACGTGGCGCGTCGGCGCGGCTCCACTATCGGCGGACGACGAGGTGCTGATCGACGATCTGGACGTGACGGTGATCGATACCGAGGCGAGCGAGGGGTTCGAGTGGGGATCGGAGTATCACGTCGAGCCGGGCGATTTGCTCTACCTGCCGCCGCGCTGGGCGCACGAAGGCGTCGCGCTGACGGATTGCTTGACGCTGTCGGTCGGTTTCCGCGCGCCGTCGCATCAGGATCTGCTGGCCGCCGTCTTGGAGCGCGCCCTCGTCGAGTTGCCTGCCGCGTTCTACACCGACCCGCCGCTGGCGCCGACGACTGCGCCCGGCCATATCGACGCGCAGGCGTTGGCCCAGGTCCGCGCCACGCTCACCACGCTGCTGACGGACGAGGACGCTCTCGCCGAAACGTTCGGCCGATTAGTGACCGAGCGTCGCCGATTCGTAGAAGACGACGAGTCCAACTGGATCGAAGCCGACGAAGCGATAGAGCAGCTGCAAAACGGCGCGTCGCTCGCCCGCACGCCCAGCGCGCGGATGGCGTACGTCGACCACGCCGACGGTTCGCGCACCTTGTTCGCCGCCGGTGAAGCTTTTCACCTCGACGCCGACCTCGCCTGGGCCGCGCCGCTGCTCGCCGACGCGTCCACCATCGACGCCACTGCGCTGGCTCCGCATCTTGAGTCGCCCGATCTTTCCGACCTGGTTGCGACTCTGATTAGCGATGGCGTGTTGGTTTTTACAGCGGAATAGCGCTTTCAGTGGGCTGCCGTTCCGTTTGCCTCTTTGCACCACCAACGCATCCCGATATGTCCGATCTCCACCGCTGGCACGCTGCCTTCGAGTCGCACAAAGCCGAAGCTCGCGCTCTAGTCGACGCCCACCCGCGCGCCATCCTCAACGCGCAGACCGACCCGACGCAGTGGAGTGCGCTCCAGATTCTGGCGCACCTCAACGTGACGGCGGCTATGCTGCTGCCCCAACTCCGGGACGCTGCCGACCGCAATCATCCGCACGACGTATCGCTGGGTCGGTTGGACGGGTTCTTCGAGCGCGACGCTAGCAATCAGGGACTGGAAGACGACGGCCTCCACCTCGTCCCCGCGTTCGATCACGACCCCGCCGAGGTGCTCGACCGATTCGAGCGTCTGCAAGACAGTCTGATTTCGCTGGCTGACCATGGCGTGTCGGGCGATCAGCACACCGGCGCGAGCGTCGCCTCGTGGCTCGAAGGCACGTGGGCGCATCAGGCCCGCCACCTGGCCGAGGCAAGGGCTACGGTTGCGGCGCTAGAAGCACAGGCTGCCTGAGCCCTACGCGTTGCCATCGCGCTCGACCTTCCAGCGCGCGTCGGACGGATTGTCGCCGGCGGGCCAGCCTTCGCGTTGGCGCGTGCGGTCGCCGTCGGTGGCTTCGGTCTGGTCGTGGAACAGATGCAGCTGATGTCGGGCGCGCTCCACCACCTCGCTTCCAGGTTGACGCTCGACCCGGCGAGTTCGTCGGTGAGCACGTCGGGTGGCGGCTCAAGCAAGACGCCTTCGACCCCTTTGAGCGCTTCGAGCATGGCGGCACGCGCTTTCTCGATATCGTCGCCGTAGCCGATGCCGACGGCGTACTCGCTGCGGCGGGTGGGAAACGCGGTCAGCACTTTGACGGCGTTGGTGTAGATCTCTCCGTTGGGGATGATGACGCGCGTGCCGTTGTAGGTGCGCAGGAACGTCGCGCGCGTCTCGATGGCCTCGACGTTGCCCTCGAAGTCACCGTAGCGGATCTGGTCGCCGACACGGAACGGTTCGCGCAGGAGGAGGAGCAGGCCGGCGAGGAAGTTCTGGGCGATGTCGCGGAATGCAAAGCCAATCGCCAGCGAGCCGACGCCGAGCAGTTGGAGCAGCGACGCGCCGTTCATCGACGGAAACACGATGGTCAGCGCGATCAGCAGGCCGACGAACAGGATGAGAACGTAGGCGACGCGTCCAATCGCCATCGCGACGTTGCTCGACTTGCGCCCCTTCATCGACCGCCGGATCAGCCACCGTACGCCTGCCGCCAGTCCGATGAAAACGGCAAACGTGACGATGGAGAGCACGATGCTCGGAATCAGGCGCAGAAAGCCTTCGAACATCTCTTGCACTTGGCCGATGATGATCTGCGGATCGGCGTCGGTAGTCAGGGTAAACGTCGAGTCGGCCGCAGCGGTTGAGTCGGGTAGGGCAGGGGCGTCTTGGGGCATCGGCGGCGAGATAGAGGAATGGTCTAACCGAAGTTGGGCCTAAGCGTCCGCCGGAGACAGCATCTTTACGGACGCGTGGAGGGCAAGGCGCTAGCAGTAGGGCACGGTTGGCGCGTCGGAGCGTGCTATCTTGGCCCTGTCTGTGCATCTTCGCGCCGAGTTTTCCGTTAGGCACTCCCCACTCTCTTCGCTCCTATGTCTCTCTGGACACGTTTCTCTCGGGCCATCAAGTCCATCTTCGGCGGTGCTATCTCGGCTATGGAGGACCCGCGCCTCATCCTCGAACAAAACATTCGCGAACTGAACGATCAGGTCCCGAAGATGAACGAGAACATCGCGACGGTCAAGGCCAACGTGATCCTGCTTCAGAAGGAAGTCCAGAAGGCCGAACGCGAGCAGGGCGGCTACACGGACAAGATGAAAGCCGCCATCTCAGCAGGACGCGACGACATCGCACAGCAGTACGCTCTGCGCATGGAGCAGGCGCGCGAACGCCTGTCGAGCAGTAGGGAGCAGTTGAAATACGCGACCGCTGCGTACGACAAGGCGTTGCAGGTCAAGAAGGCCTTCATGCGCGAGAAGGAAAACAAGATCGGGCAGGCGCGCGAGGCGTTGCGTGCCCACGAACGCGCCAAGTGGCAGGGCCGCGTCGCCGACGCGCTCGAGCAGTTCGAGGTCGGTGGCATGGATCAGACGCACGACGAGATGATCCGGCGCGTCAACGAGGAGACGGCTCGCAACGAAGCCCGCATGGAACTGGCGCTCGACAGCGTCGACAGCGAGGCGATGCAGATCGAAGAGGATGCCGAATCGATGCGCGCCGCCGATCTGGTCAAGCAAATGAAGATGGAAATGGGCCTGCTCGAACCCGAAGCGCCGCCGGTCCGTCCGTCCATTCAGATCGACGAAGAGCTACCCGAAAGCGGCGACGGGCGCACGCTGGGGCGGGACCGTACGTCGGCAGAACGCTGAGGCCCCTATGACGCCCGACGAGTTCGAGAAGATCAAAGCCGAAGAAAAGGCTCACCTGCGCGAGATGCGTCGGCTCAAAGGTCTGGTGCGCGCATCAGAGCAGAAAGGGCGCGTTGCGTCGGCGTTCAGCAAGATCGTCAGCGGATCGTCGGGCGCGCTCGACGCGCTCGAACAGGCGATGAACCGCGTCGGCAGAGACACCGCTATGGACGAAGCCCGCTTCGAAATCGCAACCGAAGGTCTCGACCTAGACGCTTCGACCGAGGCGGATGACGAAGCGCTACGGACCGAACGCGCCAAGGCACTCGTCGCCCAGATGAAAGGCGAACTCTCGGCGCCTCCGCGTACCTCGCCCGCCGCCAGCGACACCCTCGACGACGACGCTGCTCCGTCGGCATCGTCCAAAACACTCGGGCGTACGCCGCCCGTTGCCGATTCCGACCCGGACGCGCCCGCCGCTCCTTCCACCAAAACGCTCGGCCGCCGCACCTGATGCCCGTCTCGGACACACCTAACTACACGCGCGAAGCGTTCCTCCATCCGTGGAACCTCACGTTCCTGATCGTCGCTATGGCGGTCACGTTCGGTGCGGGCATTCTGGGCGGAGGCGAGGTGCTTACCAACCTGCTGCTGCTCTTCACCGCCGCCGCTGAACTGCTCTTCCTGGGGACGGTCCCGCGCGATGCGAGGTGGCAGAAGGCGATCCGCTCGCGTAAAGCCGCCGAGCGCAAAAAAGCGCCGTCACAGAAGGAGGTGTTCTCAACGCTGAGCCGAACCGACCAGCGCCGCTATGGTCGGCTCAAGCGCTTGCAGAGTGAGATCCGCGCCAACTACGAGAAGCTGTCGTACGCTTCGCAGGGCCTGCTCGACAGTCACATCAAGAAGATCAACGGGCTGCTCGACAGCTACCTCAACCTGCTGCACCAGCGCGAGCGCTACGCCTACGCGATGCAGCAGACGACGCAGTCCGAACTTGCCGCCGCCATCGCCGCGTTGCGCCAGGACATGTCGGACGATCCGCCGCGCGTGCGGGCCGTCAAGGAGCGCCGGTTGCGCATTCTGGAAAGCCGCCTGACGCGCTCCAAAAAAGGCCGCGAGAATCTGGAAATCCTCGACGCCCAACTCGCCACGATCGAAGACGTCGTCCAGTACATCCACGAGCAGTCGCTGACGCTGCGCAACCCCGAGGAGATCACGTTTCAGCTCGACACGCTGCTCGAAGAGGTCGAAGAAACCGAGCGTTCGGTCTTGGAAGTCGAAGACATCTTCTCGTCGTCGATTCCTGGCGGTGGCGTCTCACTCGACGATCCCGAGCCGCCGCTACTTGACGATCTCGATTCTTTCGACAGCAACCTGGACGACCTGAGCCGCGATCTGGATGGGCTGACGGGGTCAGGCCGCACGCGCGAGCGATGAGTCAATCTCTTCTACATCATGTATGGGTCGTTGGTATTGCGATCGCTGTTTCGATTGTAGGATGTGCTGAGAACGATATTGTGGTGACTTCAGCTTCCTCAGACTCGTCCAACGTGCTGGCTCCGTTACCACAGAACGACAGCGTACTGGTCGGCACATCACGTATCTCGCAGGTGCGGAGTAAATATGGGCAAGACGGCTATCGTTCAGTCAATACCACGATGTCATATGTTGGCCAAGGGAAGAGCCATTCTGCGTATATGCTTAAGGAGACCGTAGATCACACGCTGTTTTTTGGAAACGAAGGACCGTTTTCCAGGCTGATAGTGGAGGCGTATCAGACTGGAAATCTGGCCGCCCCGGTTTGGAGCATAGTAGATTCGGCAGATGCAGGTAGCTATTGGAGCGGCTGGAAACTCTATCGAACGATCAAACACGGGTGCTGTGGCGGGGCTGACACTCAAAGGATCTATGACCCTGAGGACGGGCACCTTATCGTTTCATCTGATTCTGATATCTTTATTGTTGAACGCGATGAAAGCAAATTATATATAGGAGTGCGGTCTCCAAATGGAATGCATTCGTTCCCGAAGTTGGATTGGCGACAAGGTCGATTCGCAGCGTTTGAGACTACGTCTAGCGCAGGGCAGCGTGGAGTTATAGTGCTCCACTCTCCGTTTGTAGATTCTCTCGAACTGATGTATGGTGTGGGCGCGCAATTGGTGAACATGTCGCGTCCAGATTCGATAGCCACTTTCAGGTTCGAAAAAGAGAATGTTATGTTGTATGAACCGAAGTCGTCAGATAGAATGGCTTTGCGACTGTACATAGGGTGGAACGACTCTGCGCTTTATACAATTCCGCTCTCCAGGGACGGACTCAATCTCGCGAGTGCGGTCTTGCCGTCTCACGTGACTGCGACACTTGAACCTTTCACTCCGTAGCTAATTATGTCCGATCTCGTTCTCTACTCCGTCGCCGACGACGGAATCCTGACACTAACGATCAACCGGCCCGACAAGCTTAATGCCTTGTCGCACGACCTGCTCACAGCGCTGGGCGAGGCGTTCGAGCGTGCCAAGGACGACGAGGCAGTCAAAGCTGTCGTGTTGACGGGCGCTGGTACTAAGAGCTTCGTTGCAGGCGCGGACATCGGGCAGTTTTCGGACCTCGACGCTGAGAGCGGGCAGCACTTTGCCGAGCGCGGACAGCGCGTATTCGATCAGATCGCGCAGCTTCCCAAAGCGGTCGTCGCGGCCGTAAACGGCTACGCGTTGGGCGGCGGGTGCGAGCTGGCGATGGCGTGTCATCTGCGCGTAGCGAGCGAGAAAGCGATCTTTGGCCAGCCTGAAGTCGGGTTGGGCATCATTCCGGGGTATGGCGGCACGCAGCGGTTGCCCCGCCTCGTCGGTCTGGGGGTTGCGACCGAGTTGGTGCTGACGGGTGCGCGAATCGGCGCGGATCGGGCCTATCAAATCGGCCTCGTCAACCAGGTCGTCCCGCACGACGAGACATTGGCAGCGGCTACAAAAATGGCCCAGTCGATTGCGGCTCAGGCGCCCGTTGCGGTCCGATTGACGCTCGAAGCCTTGCGCCACTCAGACCGACCGCTCGCCGACGGCCAAGAGGCCGAAGCCAAACTGTTCGGACAGGCCTGTGCGACGGATGACGTACGCGAAGGGGCGACGGCGTTTCTCGAAAAACGTCGCCCCGCCTGGAGTGGTCGATAACCGATTCGCTCTGTGACGATGGCCCTGCTGATCACAACCGGCGCGTTGAGCGCATGGTGCTGGGCCGGTCACGCCGCGCTCCACCGCGAGTCCGATACGGGAACGCTGTTGCGTCTCGCGCAGGTCGGCGGGCTGGGGGCGACGGCGCTCATGGCAGCGCTGGCAACCTGGTTGTTGCTCCAATCGTCGGCTTCGCTGCTTGCTGCTGGGCTGGTCGGGGCCGCCGTCGCGTTAGTCGTCGGATACGCGCTGCCCTATGCGTTGGCGCGGTGGCGTGCCCCATCGGCGCGGCTGTTTCGCGCTCCGCTCTCGGCGGTCGCGCGGCTGTTCGGTATGGACGCCGATCACCTGACTGCCCCTCACGTCGTCGACGAGCAGGTAGCAGCCAACATGCGTGGCTTCGGCGATCTCGAACTGTTCGGGCTGATGGTCGAGCGCACAGCGATTCAGGGCATCGACGAAACGGCTTCCCTAGACGAACTGCGCGCTCGCTTCCAGTCGACCGGCCACT
>CAXBBB010000086.1:0-7949 GCA_963973615.1 uncultured Rhodothermales bacterium
ACTCGTAGTCGGCGATTTGCCGCGTCCGGCGCGAGACGTTTGCCTCTGCGATGGCGAAAGCAAGTCGCTCAGCCCCCAGCCGGTTGAGAAGCACGTCCGCGTTGCGGCCCAAATAGCCGCGCCCTGACGAGCCCAGCAGCTTTTCGGCGGCAGCGTTGACGTAGCGCAGTTTGCCGCTCGTACTGATCGAGAAAAACGCCTCGGTGATGCTCTCCAGGATTTCCGTATTGCGCTGGAGGACACGGTTCCGCTCTTGCTCGGCGAACCGAGACTCGGTGACATCGCGCATCGTCACGATCATCCGCGCTTCGGATTCGCCACCGCCCACGTGGAAAATGCCACGTGCCACCACCTCGCGTGGTCCCAACTGGGGCGACTGCAACCTAAACTCCGACGTAAACGACGACGCCGTCTCCATCGCCCGGTCGTACGCATTGACGAACGATGCCAGATCGTCGGGATGAAGGTGCGAGAAGTAGGCGTCGACTGCATGTGGCTGACCGAGCGGTAGGCCGAAGAGGGTGTTGAGCCTGTCCGACGCCACCACCTGATCGCCCCCTTGCTTCTGCTGCCACGTTCCTATCTCGGCAGCATCCAACGTGAGTTGGAGCGTCTCCCTCGTTCGCGACAGGCGGGCGAGCGTGGTCTCCAGTTCGGTCACATCGCGCTGAACGGCGACCCAATGGGTGATGCGCCCTTCTTCCCGAATCGGCTCGATCCGCCACCGCACGATGTACGGCGAGCCGTCTTTGCGATAGTTATAGGTGCATCCCTCGAACGAGCGTTCTGCCGCTAGGTCGGCACGCAACTGCTTCATCAGCGTGCGGTCGGTGAGCGGCCCCTGCAGTATGCGCGGTGTTTTGCCTCGCACCTCGTCGAGCGAGTAGCCGGTCAGCTTTTCGAAAGCCGGATTGACGTAAATGATGCGCGGCCCCGGCGTATTCATCTCCGTGTCCGTGATGACGACGGAATCTCCCGCGTGGACGACGGCGGCCTCGAGTAACCGTTGACGGGGTGCGCTCCCCCCGTGTCCGATCTCTTGATGGACGGCAGAGCGGGCTGCGCTGGTGTTCCACTGCGCCTGTCGCAGCACGTGGCCCAGTTCGTCTGGTGCAGCGTGCCCCACAGCTACGGTCACGTACCCGTTCCACACGTCGGCGCCCTCCCACTGTTTGCCCAGTTGGATCAGCATCTCGGGTCGCTTTGCCACTCCGAATACGTGAGAAGCACGCTCCGCATCAGCCTCCGCCCCTACGATCAACGCGTCGAACGCTCCGACGTTGAGCAGTTTAGCTGCCTCATCCACCGTTTCGACCAACCGCACGTCAGCGCCCGACAGCGCACCGACCGACCCTCTAACGTAAGTGGCCTCTGTACTGGAGAGGCCAACAGCCAGCGCGCGCGCGGGGAAGGGCATAGCAACGAGTCGAATCGCAGGGGGAGAATCAGACAAAGATGGGCATCTTCGACGTAGAAAGGTATCACGGCTCCGCATCAAGCGGCAAGCGTTGACGGAGTGTTACGCTCGGCTCGTTGACTCCGCTCCGCGAGAGAGCACTCGCCGATACAACGCGCGCACATCGGCGTCGAAGTCACCGCCGGCGCCGTCGTTTACGATTACGTAGTCGGCCTTTGCCCTCCGCTCGTCGTCCGGCATCTGCCGCGCGATTCGCGCTTCGACGGCAGCGCGGTCCACCCCATCGCGAGCCATCGTCCGGGCGATGCGGACCTCGACGGGCGCGTCGACGACGAGGGTGGCATCCAGTTCGGCATCTCCCCCGCTCTCGAACAAGATCGCGGCTTCCTTGACCAGTACCGGCGCCGACGAAAGCGCGGCACGCGCGGCAAACGCATCACGGACGCGCGGATGGACGATAGCATTGAGGCGAGCGAGCGCGTCGGGGTCGGCGAAGACGTGCGCCCCTAGTCGGGCACGGTCGAGCGATCCGTCCAGGCGATAGGTATCGGTACCAAACGCAGCGATCACGTCGACCCGAGCATCGGCGCGCAGGAGCAGACGTTTGGCCTCTTCGTCGGCATAAAACACTTCGGCGCCACACGATTCGAGGATGCGGCACGCCCGCGACTTCCCCGCTCCGATGCCGCCGGTGACGCCGAGTAGAAAGGGCCGGACGGATCGATCAGTCGGGAGCATGACGTGGAGCGATAGGTGAGAGTACGCTGGATGTTGAGGAGCAGGCTGGGGTCTCTGCCTGTGCAGCGATGACGCTTGGAGAGAGGATGCAGAGTAGACCTGACTCGCCCTGTTCTCTCCCAAACTACCACCCCTCGACATGCGGATCCGTAGCTTTGGTCTCTGTCTATCCCGCAACCCAGTCTCTGTGCCTCTGTCCCGCCCACTCGCCCCCGGAAGCCGCATCCGCGTACTCGCTCCGGCAAGCGCCCCCTTCGACGCCGACGCCGCCGAACCTGGAATCGCGGCGCTGCGGGAGCGCGGCTTCGACGTGGTCCCGCCCCCGTCGCACGAGCAGTACGGCCACCTGAGCACGACCGACGACCAGCGCCTCGCCGATCTCAATTATGCCCTGCGCGACCCCGAAACGTCGGCCATCGTATGCGTACGCGGCGGGTATGGAACGCTGCGCCTGTTGCCCGGCGTCGACTATCATGCGGCGCGCACCCACCGTCCACTTGTGGTCGGCTATTCGGACATCACCGCGCTCCAACTCGCTCTGCTGACGCACGCCGAACTGCCCAGCCTGTCCGGGCCGATGGTGGCCGTCGAGTGGGGCGACATCGATGATCGGAGCGAGGCGCTGTTCTGGGATCTGGCACGGGGCGGCACGCCCGACAACCTGCTCGGGCCTGGTGGCGAACGGCTGACGCCCATGCGCGCAGGCAAGGCGGAAGGTAGGCTGATCGGCGGAAACCTAGCACTCATCACGCGGCTGATCGGCACGCCCTACCTGCCCGACCTGGACGGCGCGATCCTGTTTTTCGAGGAAGTCGGCGAATCGCCTTACCGGTTAGACGGAATGCTGGCGCACCTAGCGCTGTCGGGGGCTCTGGATCGCATCGGCGGACTCCTCATCGGTCAGATCACCGAAGCCGATCCACGCCCCGGACGCCCATCGCTGACGATCGAGCAGGTGCTCACCGATCATCTAGCCCACCTGCCGATCCCGATCGCGAGCGGGCTGGTCTATGGGCACATCCCCGTCAAGAACACAATGCCCATCGGCGTCCGGGCGCGCCTCGACGTGACGGGCGACGCAGCCCGGCTCGCCATTCTCAGTCCTGTTACCGAATCGGCCTCGTGATGCGCTTCGCCACGTTTGCTTCGGGCGGGGGAAGCAACTTCGGCGCCTTGCTCGCCGCAGTCGCCGATGGATCTCTGGACGCCGTCCCCTGCCTACTCGTCGCCGACCGCGTGGGTACGGGCGCCGCCGACCGCGCCCGATCCGCAGGCGTTTCCGTCGTCGTACTTCCGCCGTCTGATTTCGCAGACGAGGCAGCCTATGCCGATGCGCTGATCGCCGCACTACGACAGGCCGACACGGACTTGGTCGTGCTCGCCGGTTTCCTCAAAAAGATTCCCTCAGGCGTCGTCCGCGCGTATCCGAATAGCATTCTAAACATCCATCCGTCGCTCCTGCCCGCGCACGGCGGAAAAGGACTGTACGGTCGACGCGTCCACCAGTCCGTCCTCGACTCGGGCGATGCAGAAAGCGGTGCCACGGTTCACCTCGTCGACGCTGACTACGACACCGGCCCTATCGTCGTCCAGCGTTCCGTCCCCGTTTTGCCGGACGACACGCCCGGATCGCTTGCAGAGCGAGTCTTGACCATCGAACATCAGTTGCTGCCGCACGCGGTCAGGCTGTTCGCTCAGGGCAAAGTCCACGTAAATGGGCGAACGGTTACGGTCGACGAAGAGGAGTAGCCGACGGGCAGTCGCTACTCGACGGTTGCGCCCAGCGAGTTGAACGGTCCAAGTGAGGTCCAGGCGCCGTTGGGCATGCCCACGTCGACGTCCATCCGCAAATCGCCCTCGGTGACGTAGAGCGGGATACCGGCAAAACCGAGGCAGCGCAGTTCAACGCCGCCGGACTCCTCCATATTCGGCGATCGTTTCGCAGGCGTCGTAGTCGAGCGTAGTGTAGGCGAAAGCGACCGAGCCGGCGGATTGGATTGAATCGGATGGTTCTTCCAAAGCCAACGGCGCGGCCTCACGCTCGGACGGAGCGCAGGCAGACAGCGATAGCGTAAAGGCAAGCAGCAAGAGGTGTCGCATCATGATCGAAGGTAGTTGCCGCTCTTCGCCCGGGTTTCCGAGACGCGGCGCGCGTGGCTTCGTAGCATGACGACTCATCCAACCGACTCCGATGCTCCACACCGCTGCCGACCTCCCCGCCCCTCCCGATCTAGCTCCCATCCGCCGCGCGCTGCTGAGCGTTTCGGACAAAACCGGACTGGTGCCGTTCGCCAAGCGGCTTAGTGCGCACGGCATCGAGTTGGTCTCGACCGGAGGCACGGCACGGACGCTGCGAGACGCCGGATTGGACGTGATCGACGCGAGCGAAGTCACCGGCTTCCCCGAAATCCTCGACGGGCGCGTCAAGACACTGCACCCTGCAGTCCACGGCGGCATCCTGGCTCGTCGCACGTCGGATGCAGACGCCGCGACACTGCGGAGCACGGTATCACGCCCATCGACCTGGTCGTAGTCAACCTCTATCCGTTCGGGCAGGCCGTCGCCGCTGCGGGTGTAACGGATGCAACGGCCGCCGAAAACATCGACATCGGTGGGCCGACGATGGTGCGCGCCGCTGCCAAGAACTGGGCCTTTGTCGCCGTTGCCGTCGAGCCGGCTCGCTACGCTGAGATCGCTGATGCGCTGGACGAAAATGGTGGCGCATTAGGGATGTCGATGCGACGCGAGCTAGCGCACACAGCGTTCCAGCATACCGCTGAGTACGACGCAGCAATCTCGGCGTACTTCGCGCGTACAACGCAGTCAGCCGAGCGCTTCGACCTGCCCGACCTCGACGCCCTCCCACGCGAAGAACTGCGCTACGGCGAGAACCCGCACCAGCGCGCCATCCTGCTCCGCACGTCGGACGCGTTCAAGACGCTGCACGGCAAGGCGCTGAGCTACAACAACCTGCTCGACCTGAGCGCTGCCGTCGGCGTAATCGGTGCGTTTCGGCACGCCGACCCGACCGTCGCAATTCTCAAGCACACCAACCCCTGTGGCGTCGCCACGCGCGGATCGCTGTCAGATGCCTACGATGCGGCATTTGCGACGGATCGGCAGTCGCCGTTTGGGGGGATCGTCGTCGTCAACCAGCCGCTGACGATGGAGGCTGCGCAGAAGATCGACGCTGTGTTCACCGAACTCGTAATCGCCCCGAGCTACGAAGACGGCGTGCTCGACTTCCTGATGGAGAAGCAAAACCGCCGCCTGATCGAGATGCTCACGTGGGCAGGCGAAACCGACGCGCTCGACCTGCGCAGCGTCGCCGGAGGCATCCTCGTACAGGACGCAGACCCCGTCCTCGCCCCCGCATCGAAACTCCGAGCCGACTGGACCATCGCCAGCAAACGCCAGCCGACCGAGTCCGAGTGGGCCGACCTCGACTTCGCGTGGCGCGTGGCGAAGCACGTCAAGAGCAATACCATCGTGTACGCCAAAGACCAGGCCACGATGGGCATCGGAGCCGGGCAGATGTCGCGCATCGACAGCGCCGAGATTTCGGCCAGCAAAGCCGCCAAGAGCGGACTCGACCTGACCGGAGCCGTCGTCGCCTCGGACGCGTTTTTCCCCTTCGCGGACGGCCTGCTTGCTGCCGCTGGCGAAGGCATTCGCGCCGTCGTTCAGCCCGGCGGTTCGATACGCGACGAGGAAGTCATCGCCGCCGCCGACGCGCATGATCTGGCGATGGTGTTCACGGGCAAACGTCACTTTCGGCACTGACCGCAACACGCGAAAAAAGCATCAGATAGAGGGCGGAGCATTGCACCCGATCAACCCGTTACATCCGTAGCTTCCGAGCATGCGGGATTGCCACTGGGCCCGCTCTTTTTCCGACTTCCGACGCGGCCCCGCCGCCTTTCTCTATATCCATGGGTTTGTTTAACCTCTCTACCGACGTCGCCATTGACCTCGGTACCGCCAACACGCTGATCTACATCAAAGGGCGAGGCATCGTCCTCTCCGAACCCAGCATCGTCGCAACCGACCGCACGACCGGAAAGGTGCTCGCTGTCGGCCATGAGGCGCAGCAGATGCACGAGCGGACGCACCGCAACATCGAGACGACGCGGCCGCTCAAAGATGGCGTGATCGCCGATTTCGAGGTCGCTGAGCAGATGATTCGCGGCCTGATCCAGAAGGTCAAGACGAACTGGATGTCGTCGATCCGCCGGATGGTCGTCTGCGTGCCGAGCGGGATTACCGAGGTCGAAAAGCGCGCCGTACGCGACTCGGCCGAGCGCGCCGGAGCCAAGCAGGTATTCCTGATCGACGAGCCGATGGCAGCGGCGATCGGCATCGGGCTGGACGTGAACGAGCCCATCGGAAACATGATCGTCGACATCGGCGGTGGCACGAGCGAGATCGCCGTGATCGCGCTGTCGGGCATCGTGGTCGACCGCTCGATCCGCGTCGGCGGCGACGAGCTGGACAACGCGATCATCCAGTACTTCAAGCGCAACCACAACCTGTCCATCGGCCAGCGCACGGCCGAGCGCATCAAGTGCGAAATCGGAAGCGCGGTCGAGTTGGAGCCCGAACTCGAATGCGAGATCCGCGGGCGAGATCTGGTCAGCGGCCTCCCCAAAGTCCGCACGGCCACGAGCGAAGACGTACGCGCCGCGCTCAAAGACGGCATCGCCAGCATCACGACCGCCGTCGTCCACTGCCTGGAGCAGACACCCCCCGAACTCTCCAGCGACGTGCTCGAACGCGGCATCATGCTGACGGGCGGCGGAGCGCTGCTGAAAGGGTTGGACCAGCACATCCGCGCCCGCGTCGACCTCCCTGTCTACGTCGCCGAAGACCCGCTGACGGCTGTCGTGCGCGGCACGGGTACAGTCCTCGACGATATCGACGCCCACCGCGCGGTCTTGACGTGATGCGGGGCCGCGCCGCTCTCTTGCTTATCTTCGCTACGTGCTCGATATACACAACTGAGGCGCAAACGCTACCTGTCGTTCAGGCTGTTGCCAAGCCCGGATTCCTCAGTTCACCGATTGACTTCACCGAGGACGTTGTCCCGGTAGAGTTGTTGGAGTTTCTGCCCGGATGCAGTTGGTACTGCGGCGTGTCTATTGACACGGTATATGCGTCATCCACCCTAGAATCTTCTGGATCCAACCGCTATGATGCGATCAACGCGCACGACTTCGACTGGCGGACGGCGTGGGTGGAAGGTGTTGAGGGTGACGGCATAGGCGAGAGTCTTACGTATGTGTTCGACTTCACCTCCGAACCCAATTGGAAGCGCGGACTAACCACACTGCTGATCGCCAACGGTTACAAAAAGAATGAGCGGGTGTGGCAAGCCAACGGACGCGTTTCTAGCCTGCGCGTCTATATCGACAACCACTCCGTTGCCGACGTCAATCTGATCGATACGGCAGAGATTCAGACCGTCTCCCTGACCGAGATTCCGCTCGGAGGCCAACGCATCAGCGTCCGCTTCGAGATTACCGGTGTCTACCCTGGCACCCGCTACGCCGACACCGCGATTAGCTTATTGATGTTTGACGGGACGGGCGTGCACTGAATCGCACGATCTGGACGCCCCGGTAACGGTTCCGCCGCGCGTGGGTGCGTAGGTTGCCGATTCCGCCCTTCTGCCCGCCCATGAATCCGAGCCTCTGGTACCGTCTGCGCGACTGGATCGTCCTTGCCGCCTGCCTCCTCCTCTCGCTCGGCGTGCTGTTCGAGCAGAACCAACCCGCCGTCGTCGGACTGCGGCAGG